>NZ_JCACHA010001067.1:0-5718 GCF_059503625.1 Skermanella sp. | reverse complement strand
TACGAAGCGGCCACCGGCGACGACAGCCAAAGCTTCCGCTACCGTGCGGTAATCGAAGGCAGCGCGGATGGCCATCTCACCTTCCGCTGCGAAGGCGAAGCCGTCACCGACTTCCTGACTAACCGCACTGGTTTCGTCGTCCTGCACCCCGCCGGCGTCGCCGGCTTGCCGGTCGAGATCGAGCATACCGGCGGCGAGAAGGTATCGGGCCGGTTCCCCGAACTGATCGACCCGGTCCAGCCCATGATGGACCTGCGGGCACTGACTCACGAGGCCGCCCCCGGCCTCCGCGTCACCTGCCGGATGGAGGGCGACACCTTCGAGATGGAGGACCAGCGCAACTGGACCGACGCGTCCTACAAGACCTATGTCCGCCCGCTGGCCCTCCCCTGGCCCTACACGCTCGAAGCGGGGTCCAGGCTGGAGCAGGCGGTCACCCTGACCGTCACCGGCTCCGCCTCCGCTCAATCCGGGTCGTCGGCGGGCGGTGTGACAGTGACGTTCGGTGACGCTCTCGGAAATGCGCCGCAACTGGGCCTCGGCTACGATCCCGACGAAGCGGAATCCGCGAAAGCGGCGGCGGAAACGCTGGCTGCCGTCAAGCCGCACCACCTGATCTGCCACCACGATCCCCGCCGGGGCCATGACCGGAGCACGCTCGAAGCGGCGGTCGCGGTCGCCCATGCCCTCGGCGCCGTGCCGTGGCTCGAAGCGGTCATCGTCGAAGTCGAGACCTTCGAAGCGGAAGTAGCGGCACTCGGCGACACCGCCGCAGCGCTCGGTTCGCCGTTCGAAGTCGTCATGCTGTCGCCCGCTTCCGACCTGAAATGCACGCTGCCCGGCAGCGTCTGGCCACCGGCCGCCCCCGCGGAAGGCCTGTTCCGGGCGGCGCGGAAAGCCTTTCCGGACGCAAGGCTCGGCGGAGGCATGTTCAGCTACTTCACCGAGCTGAACCGCAAGCGCCCGCCGCTCCGCTACCTCGACCTCGTCGGCTTCACCACCTCGGCCCTGGTCCATGCCGGCGACGAAATCTCGGTGATGGAAGGGCTGGAATCCTTGCCGGCGATCACCGCCAGCGCCCGAGAGATCGCGGGCGGTCACCCGCTGTCGGTAGGACCCAGCGCCATGGGCATGCGGATGAATCCCTACGGCGACGCGCCGATGGAGAACCCGCGCAACATCCGCCAGGCGATGAACCGCAACGACCCGCGCCAGCGCGGTCTGCTCGGCGCCGCCTGGACGCTGGGCTACTACAGTCACATGGCGCGCGGCGGAGCGTCGGCGGTAGCCTTCGGCGGGTTGACGGGACCGCACGGCATCGTCCACGCCCGGCAAAGCTGGCCGCAGCCCTGGTACGACGACAACGGCGGCCTGTTCCCGGTCTTCCACGTTCTCCGCGGCCTTTCGGCGCTGTCCGGCAAGACAATGAAAGTGCTGGAGATTTCCGACCCCAGCACCGTCCAGGGCATCGCCGTGGAAGTGGATTCGGGCACCGAACTGTGGCTGGCGAACCTGACAGGCCGGGAGCAGACCGTCTCGTTGCCACGGCCTGCCGTCCAGGCCGCAGTGCTCGATTCGGCATCGTTCGGACAGGCGAGCCGCACCGCCGATCTGCTCGACCGCATGACCTCCGAGCACTCATCCACATTGACGCTAGGCCCCTACGCGATCATCCATGTCCGTCTCTGATGTGCCGATGACTTGACTAAGGAGAGATCGAATGACCGCCGCACCTGAAACCGACCGCGAACTTGTCCTGACGCGGGACATCGACGCGCCGCGCGATAAGCTGTTCAGGGCATGGACCCAACCCGAACTCCTGAAGCAGTGGTTCGCCCCGCTGCCCTTCACGACGCCGCATGCGGAACTGGACGTCCGCCCCGGCGGCTCCAGCGTGATCGTCATGCGGGGTCCCGACGGGACCGACTACCCGAACCGGGGAGTCTACCTGGAGGTCGTCGAGAACGAACGGCTGGTCACCACCGACGCCTTCACCAGCGCGTGGCAGCCTTCGGAAAAGCCGTTCATGACCCTGATCCTGACCTTCGAGGACATCGGCGGCGGCAGGACGCGCTATACCGCCCGCGTCCGTCACTGGACCGTCGAAGACAGGGAGATGCACGAGAAGATGGGTTTTCACGAAGGCTGGGGAACCTGCGCCGACCAGTTGGCTGCCTTGGTTGCAAGGCTCTGACACCGTTTCGAAGGCGGAACTTCCAACGCCACACCGGGTTGCCCCCTGAACCGGAACGATCCGCTTCCGGATCAAGCTAGGAACGAGGTTCACAGCCATGGCATCGCGCCCCGTAGTTTGTGTGACCGGCGCCTCAGCCGGTGTCGGCCGCGCCATAGCGCTGGCCTTTGCCGCCAAATGGGGGGCTGCGGTCGCTCTGATCGCCCGCTCCGCCGATGCCCTTGACGAAGTCCGGAGCGAGGTGGACCGGCTCGGCGGCCATGGCCTCGCGCTGCCGCTCGACGTTGCGGACGATGCGGCGGTCGGCGCTGCCGCCGACCGGATCGAGAACGAACTCGGCCCTATCGACGTTTGGGTCAACAATGCGATGGTCACCGTCTTCGGCCCTGCCGAAAGCCTCACGCCGGACGAGCTGCGGCGGGTTACCGACGTGACGTATCACGGCTCCGTCTTCGGCATCCAGGCGGCGCTCCGCCACATGAAGCCGCGCGACCATGGCACGATCATCCAGATCGGCTCGGCGCTGGCCTATCGCTCGATCCCGCTCCAGTCCGCCTATTGCGGGGCGAAGCACGCGATCATGGGCTTCCTGGACAGCGTGCGGTCCGAACTGATCCATGACCGCTCCAATGTTCGGCTGAGCATGGCTCAACTTCCGGCGGTCAATACGCCGCAGTTCGACTGGGCGCGCAGCCACATGCCGTACCGCGCCCAGCCGATGGGCAAGATCTTCCAGCCGGAAGACATCGGCCGCGCCATCGTCCACATCGCGGAGCACCCGAAGCGGGAATACTGGCTGGGCGGTCCGGCGATGGAGGCGATCCTCGGCAACTTCCTGGTTCCCCAGTTCGCCGACTATTATCTGGGCCGGACCGCGGTGGAAGGCCAGCAGACGCCGGAACGGGAAGACCCGAACCGGCCCGACAACCTGTTCGAACCGGTCGAAGGCCGGCACAGGATGCGCGGCCGCTTCGGCCTGCCGCGCTACCATCTTCGCCTGACCTCCAGCGGCCCGACCGCGCGGCTTGCTACCGTCGCAGCCGGATCGGCGCTGGCCGTCGGACTTGGGATGCTGGCGGGTACGGCTCTCGCTTCAAGGTCGCGCTGACATGGCCATCGCGCCCAAGCCCTTCACCCTTGCCGTCCCCGACAACGAGGTCGCCGACCTGCGCGACCGGCTTCGCCTGACGCGTTTTCCGGATCAGGCGCCCGGCGAGCCCTGG
The DNA here is from genome assembly GCF_059503625.1 of Skermanella sp. NCBI lineage: Bacteria > Pseudomonadati > Pseudomonadota > Alphaproteobacteria > Rhodospirillales > Azospirillaceae > Skermanella > Skermanella sp. The sequence continues at coordinate 2,301 of NZ_JCACHA010001067.1, read as the reverse complement.
GCTTATGGGACCGATCTCGGCTGGATGCGGGAGTTGGTCGCCTATTGGCGGGACGGCTTCGACTGGAGGGCGCAGGAGGCGCGCCTGAACGCGTTTCCGCAGTACACGGCGCCGCTGAGCGGCATCGACGTTCACTTCCTCCACGTGTCCGGCAAGGGCGACAAGCCGTTCCCGCTCCTGCTGTCGCATGGCTGGCCGGGTTCGGTGTTCGAGTTCCTGGACATCATCCCGCGCCTGACCGATCCGGCGCGCTTCGGCGGCGATCCGGCGGATGCCTTTACCGTGGTAGCCCCGTCGCTTCCAGGGTTCGGCCTGTCGTTCAAGCCCGGTCAGGCCCGCTTGGGCGTAGAGGAGATCGCCGACTGCTTCGCCGAACTGATGACCGGCGTGCTCGGCTACGACCGCTTCGGTGCCCAGGGCGGCGATTGGGGATCGTTCGTATCCGGGCGGCTGGCCTATGCACACCCCGAACACGTCGCCGGCATCCATCTCAACCTGATGCCGCTGCCGCGCGATCCGGCAGCCTTTGCCGATCCCAACGCCGAAGAGCAGCGGTATTTCGAAGAGATGGCCGTCTTCATGAAGGAGGAGACGGGCTACCAGTCGATCCAGGGCACGCGCCCGCAGACGCTGGCCTATGGGCTGACCGACTCTCCGGCCGGCCTCGCTGCCTGGATCGCCGAGAAGTTCCGGATTTGGTCGGACTGCGGCGGCGATGTCGAGTCCGTCTTCACCAAGGACGAGCTGCTGGCGAATATCAGCCTGTACTGGTTCAGCGGGGCCATCGGATCGTCGTTCTGGCCGTATTATTCGCGCATGCACCGGCCCTGGCCGATCCCGCCGGGCGGCACCGTGGACGTGCCGATGGGCTACTGCGAGTTCCCGCGCGAGATCCTCCGCCCGCCGCGCTCCCTGGCGGAGCGCACCTACAAGGACATCCGCCGCTGGAGCGTGATGGATCATGGCGGCCACTTCGCGGCGATGGAGCATCCCGACGAACTGGCCCATGAGGTCCGGGAGTTCTTCAGGCCCCTGCGGGCTGGATGAGGTTGGCGACCAGGCGGAACGCTCCCGGCACCAGCCGGTCGAGCTGGTGATGGATGACTAGGCCGGTGTGGGTGTGCCGGCCCTTGCCGACGACTGCCGACACCAGCGCGCCGTCGAGCGGGACTTCGCCGGGATCCGACATCGACAGGAGCGCTTGGTAAGCCGGATCGCGGTTCGCCGCGAAGTACAGGCCGCGTTCCTTGTCCCAGCCCGCCCAATCGGCAGCGCCGATCCGGTTGGGTGTGGTCAGCAGCGGATGGTCCGGGATCAGCGCCGTGACCTCCGCCGACGGGTCGGTAACGCGCCAGCGCAGCGACGGCCTGCCGATTTCCAGCGGCAGGGGCGGAGTGACGGCGGAGTCCCAGCCGTCGGTCGGGCGGTGGTAGAGGGTGACGAGATGCCCTCCGGCTTCCACCCAGCGGTGGATGCGCCGCGTTGCCGCAGCTAGGTCCGGCCGATTGCCGAAGGCAAAGATCCCGACTACCATGGTGGTGAAACGCGAGAGATCCGCCTTGTGCAACGTCTCCGTATCCAGCTCATCGACATCCAGGCCCATCCGGGCAAGCCACACGCCGACGCGGTCGCTGCCGCCGCCGACATAGCCGATGCGCGTGTTCGACGGCATAGCCAGGGGAACGGCGAGCACGCGGAAAAGCGCCGGTTCGGCATGCACAGTTTTGCCGATATGCGGGTAGTCGATCACAGTCTCGACATGGGCAGGCTCGCCATCTACGGCGATGCCGATTTCATGGATTCCGGCTGACAGGTCCGCTGGCGGCAGCAGGTTGAAGCCGCCTTCCCCGGCTTCCGCCGTCCATCCGGCGGGGAGGATCGGAGAGGCTTCACCATTCGCCGTGACTCGCAAGGTAATGGCTTTGCGGGGAAGCGTCAGGTCGAGGATGGCGGCGTCTGGTTCAAGCAAAACCGTCGCTTTCGGAGCGATGGTCAGCGGCTCCTCCAGATCGACCGCCAGCGAGATTTTCCGGCCCGCAATTTCTGCCGTGGCTTCGATCCACAAGGGTCCGTTGCCGCCCAGCGCGTCGAAGTGCTGGGCAAACGGAATGCCCGGCGGAGCCTGAGCGTCCACGGCGAGGTTCCAGCAGCCCTCGCCGTCCGGCGCGGCGCAAATTCCGGTTCCGGCAACCGGCTTAACGGAAACAGTTGGGTCGTTGACTGCGATGCGCAGCTTCCCGGTAGCGCCGGAAGCGAGCGTCGCAGGCTCGGCCCATGCGCGGATGATCAGACCGGAGGAAA
>NZ_JCACHA010001066.1:0-5722 GCF_059503625.1 Skermanella sp. | reverse complement strand
GGATCTGGTTTTTTGAAATCATCCACCCGGATCTTCGATCCGGGCGGGATGCAAACGACGGCGATATGTCACCCCACCGGCGCTTCGGCCACTCCGGATGCCACCGTGCGGTTCCGGCCGGAGCGCTTCGCCTGATAGAGCGCGTCGTCGGCCCGCTTCAGGATCGCCTCGGCGGTGTCGCCGACGCCGTCGACCACGGCAACGCCGATGCTGATCGTGACGGTGATCTCGCCGACATCGGCCGACACCGTGAAGGTCTCTTCCCCGACGCGGCAGCGCAGACGCTCCGCGACCGCATAGGCGGCTTCCCGGTCGGTATCTGGCATGACGACGATGAATTCCTCGCCGCCGTAGCGCGCCACCAGATCGAAGTTGCGGAGATTGCGGTTCGTCCGGTTCGCGACTTCCCGCAGGACCTCGTCGCCGACGCCATGGCCGTAGGTATCGTTGACGGTCTTGAAGTGGTCGATGTCGAACATCAGGATCGCAACCGGCTTTTGGCTTTCCCAGCTCCGCTCCAGCAGACGCGGCAGATGGGCGCTGACATAGCGGCGGTTGAAGACCCCGGTCAGGCTGTCGGTCAGAGCCATCGACAGGCTCTGCTCGTAGTTATGCCGGAGCTTTTCGTGATAGCGCTTGCGCCGGACCTGCGTACGGACGCGCGCCAGAAGCTCGTTCCGGTCGATCGGCTTCAGCAGATAGTCGTTGGCGCCAAGCTCCAGGCCTTTAGCGACGCGGCTCAGATCGCCTTCGTCGGCGATCAGCAGGATCGGCGCCTGCCGTGTCCGTTCGTGGCTGCGAAGCTGCGAACAGAGACGAAGGCCATCCTCGTTGAGCAGGGTCAGGCTGACGATGATCAGCTCGAAGTCCTCCGACATGCCAAGGTCGAGCGCCTTGGCGGACGTATCGGCGGCCACCACGCTGTCGGTATCCCGGCGCAGGGTCTCGGCGATCTTGTCCAGATCGATCGGGCTGTCTTCGATCACGAGCACGCGGGCATTCGCCGCCGTCTCGTTCTTGACGGTTATGGTCTGATCGAGGATGCCGAACTGCCCGGACGTCGATTCGCGCAAACGCCATTCGTCCATCATCATCTTCAGCCGCACGAGCGACCGGACGCGGGCGAACAGGGCGATGTCGTTGACCGGCTTGGTCAGGAAGTCGTCGGCGCCGGCCTCCAATCCGCGGACACGGTCGGCGGCATCCGACAAGGCGGTGATCATGACGATCGGAATATGCATCGTGGTTGGATCGGCCCGGATGCGCGCGCACACCTCGAATCCGTCCATTCCTGGCATCATGACGTCCAAAAGGATGATGTCAGGTGCTTCCTTTTTGATGCGTTCGAGCGCTTCCGGTCCATTGAAGGCCGTAATCACATCGAAATATTCGCGGGTGAGCTTCGCCGCCAGCAACTTTACGTTGGGCAGGACGTCGTCAACTACGAGAACGCGCGCCGACATGGCCCCTCAGTTTCCGGCCGCTTCCATCCGAGCCCCGTCAGCTCAGGAAGCGTTGAACGGTTTCGAGAAATTTCGCTACGGAGATCGGCTTGGCGATGTAGTCCTCGCATCCTCCCTCCCGAATCTTCTCCTCATCACCCTTCATGGCGAATGCGGTCACCGCGATGATGGGAATCGCCTTCAGGTCGTCGTCTTCCTTGATCCACTTGGTAACCTCCAGCCCGGAAACCTCCGGCAGCTGGATGTCCATCAGGATCAGGTCCGGCCGATGGAGACGCGCCAGCTTGAGCGCTTCCATCCCGTCCTTGGTCTGCAAGGTGGCATACCCATGGGCCTCCAGCAGATCATGGAAAAGCTTCATGTTAAGTTCGTTGTCTTCCACGATCAGCACCCGCTTTGCATTCGCGGAGCCTGAGGATTCAACGCCGCCCCAAACTTGACCGACCGACATTATAACTCTCCATGAACCCTTACAACCAGCACTGCCACGGCGTTCTGCCAGGAAGGCCCGAGTGTACCGACGGCCGCACACCTACACCCACTTCTATAAGGCGAAGGTTAAGGTGTAGTTACCACGCAGATGTTGTAGGGATTTCGCGTTCACGAAAGACATACGACAAACGAGACCATTAAAGGGCAATAGCGTGGCGCTATGTCCACGCCTGAGGCACAATGACACCTTACACGGCTACCCCATGTCCGTCCACGTACAGTCGAGCCGGCAAGGCACCGGAATGATTACGATATCACAATATGAACGAACAGGTTGAGGATCCCGAAAAGGTACGCACGCCCGAAGGCCGCTCCCGCACTGTGGCGGAGCCGGGCCTCTGCCGCGACTGCGGCGCTCCCGTACCGCCTCGCCGGCAGCGCTGCCGGGAATGCGGATCGCGCCGCGTGACGCGCCACGCCGAACTGAACTCGCTCTCGATCGCCCATATCGACTGCGACGCCTTCTACGCCAGCGTGGAGAAGCGCGACAACCCGGCGCTTGCCGACCTGCCGGTGATCGTCGGGGGCGGGCAGCGCGGCGTCGTGGCGGCCTGCTGCTACGTCGCCCGCCTGTACGGCGTCCGGTCCGCCATGCCGATGTTCAAGGCGATGGCGCTGTGCCCCCATGCGGTGGTCCTGCCGCCCGACATGAAGAAGTATCAGGCGGTCGGCCGGCAGGTCCGCGCCACGATGCTGGAGCTGACGCCGCTCGTCCAGCCGCTGTCGATCGACGAAGCCTTCCTGGACCTTACGGGGACCGGGGAGTCCCTGGGCCTGAGCCCTGCCCGTTCGCTGATCCTGCTGGTCCGCCGGCTGGAAACCGAGATCGGGATCACCGCGTCGATCGGGCTGAGCTACAACAAGTTCCTCGCAAAGGTGGCCAGCGACCTCGACAAGCCGCGCGGCTTCAAGGCGATCGGCCGGGCCGAGGCCCTCGACTTCCTGGGACCGCGCCCGGTCGGCCTGATCTGGGGCGTGGGTGCGGCGCTCCAATCGAAGCTGGAGCATGACGGCATCACGACCATCGCCGAGCTGCGCGACCGCGACGAGATCTGGCTGATGAAGCGCTACGGCGTCATGGGCCGCCGGTTATACCGGTTCGCCCGCGGCGAGGACCTGCGGACGGTCGATCCGGACGAGGAGACCAAGAGCATTTCGGCGGAAACGACCTTCAGCCGGGACATTTCCGACCTGGGCGACCTTCGGAACCGGCTCTGGCCCCTGTGCGAGACGGTGGCGCGCCGGATGAAGGCGGCCGGACTGCTCGGCGGTTCGGTCGTGCTCAAGCTCAAGACCGGCGACTTCAGGCTGGTTACCCGCAGCCGCAGGGTCGGAGCACCCACGCAGGAGCCGGACGCCGTCTTCGAGGCCGTCATGCCGCTGCTGGAGCGGGAGGCGTCCGGCGTCGCCTATCGCCTGATCGGAGTCGGCTGCGCCGACCTTACCCCGCTGGACCGGTCCGCTACGCCCGACCTGCTGGCGCCGGAACTCCTGCTCGCCCCCCGCGGCGACCCGCCGGCGGAACCGGCGCCCGACGTCCCGGTGCCCGCAACCGTTCCCGATCCGCAGCGAAGCTTCGTCACGAGCGGCAATCCCAGCCCCATGCTGCCGGGATTCGAGCGGCTGTACAGGCGGAAGCGGCGCAAATAGCCGCCTCCGCGGTTCCCGTCAGCAGCGTGGCTTGGGCATCGACTCCAGCTTCTCCAGCACGGCTGTTACGGTGAAATCGCCGTAGTCGATCAGCATCGACTGCGCGACGCCGTTTTCCAGCAGGCTGAGGCTCATTTCGTATTCCGGCGCCGCCTCCTCGCTGGTAAGCGGAAAGAAGGCCATCCTCACCGGCCAGGTCGCCCCATGGAACAGCTTGGCGTCGAAGCGGCTGTCGTTCGCCAGCTCCTTCCGGAGGCCGAGCACGGTATTGATCTCCGTCGCGCCATCGGTGTCGGAACCGTCGAAGACCGTGGTCGCGAACACCTTGTCGCCGGCCCTCGCATGACGCAGGAGCTGGATCGTGTGCATGGTCGGGAACATGGTGCCGTCCGGCAGCTCGATTTCCTGCGCCTCCGGCTTCAGGTAGCGCGCGATGCCCGGCCGGCCCTCGTGGGACTCGGCGGTGCCGCGCAGTTCCTCGTCCACCTCGCCATTGACCAGCTTCCGCACGTTGAACCGGTAGGACTGACCGTCCTTCGCCTCCCACGTGGCGTAGTTGGTCGTCATGTCGACCTGATCGCCCTCGGTGTACAGGAAGCGAAGCTGGAAGCGCTGCTCGATGGTCCATCCGTCGCAGGCATCGGCCCACTCGAACATCATCTGGCCGCGCACGTCGGAAACCGTGCTGCTGCTGCGCGCGGACGCCAGCGACATCTTGTAGATCGCCCGGTGCGGGGCGATCTCGACGGCGGCGGGGGCGACCGGAGCGGGCAGCGCCGAAGGTATTGATGTCAGCACTCCGACCAGCGCCATGGCGACGGTTCGGGCGGCGGATCGGAAATCTTTCAAGGTGGTGACCACAAATTGTTTTACGGCAGTTTACGGCGTGAAGCTCATGAACAAGCATAGTATTTTCGCGCGCCCTAAAAACCCGGCGCAACCTTTTTTGGCGTTTCACCCATAAACATCGATTTTCGGCAGCGGAGGATATCCCGATGAATCACCCGAATGGGACGAAACTCCCGGTCCTGCTCCTGACAAGACGCTTCCCCGATGCCGTGACGGCCCGCGCCGCGCGCGATTATCGCGTCATCGAAAACGACGACGACCACGCCTATGGCCCCGACGAGATCGCGGCGAAGGCCCAGGGTGCAGACGCCGTTATGGTAAGTGCCGTCGACAAGATTTCGGGCGACCTGATACGCGCCCTGCCCGACTCGGTTCGCATGATAGCGACGTTCTCCGTCGGTACCGACCATATCGATCTGGCTGCGGCCAAGGAACGCGGCATCGTCGTCAGCAACACCCCCGGCGTCCTGACCGACGCCACCGCCGACATCGCCCTGCTGCTCCTGCTGGGCGCCGCCCGGCGCGCATCGGAAGGCGAACGGCTGATCCGCGAAGACCGATGGGAAGGCTGGGCGCCGACCCATCTTGTCGGGGTCCATGTCACGGGCAAGCGGCTGGCGATCCTCGGCATGGGCAGGATCGGTCAGGCGGTGGCCCGGCGCGCACGCGGGTTCGACATGGAGATCCACTACCACAACCGTCGCAGGCTTCCCGCCGGCGAGGAGCTGGGTGCCATCTACCACGCCGACGCCGACGACCTGCTGGCCGTCGCCGATTTCCTGTCGATCCACAGCCCCGCCAGCCCGGAAACCCATCACTGGCTGAACGCCGAGCGCATCGCCCGCCTGCCGGACGGCGCCGTGGTCGTCAATACGGCGCGGGGCAGCGTGGTGGACGACGAAGCCCTGATCGCGGCGCTTGCCTCCGGCAAGCTGGCGGCCGCCGGACTCGACGTGTTCGAGAACGAGCCTCGGCTTCACCGCGGCTATGCCCCACTGGCAAATACCTTCCTGCTGCCGCATCTGGGCAGTGCCACCGACCAGACCCGGGACGCCATGGGCTTCACGGCGCTGAACAACCTGGATGCTTTCTTTGCCGGCCGGGATCTACCCAACCGCGTCGTCTGAGCCGCCCCCGGAACCGGGGGGCCCCGCCGGCCGGCCCCCGGGGGGGGGGGGCGGGGGGCGCCCCGGGGGGGGGGGGGGCGGGGGCCCCGGGGGGGGGGGGGGGCCCGGCGGGGGGGGGGGCCCGCCGCCCGGGGGCGGGAC
>NZ_JCACHA010001065.1:0-5723 GCF_059503625.1 Skermanella sp. | reverse complement strand
GCGGATCATGTCGGTCGATTTCATGAGTATGGTGCCCCTCAGTGAAACAACACGATGCTGTCGGCGCGCGACATCGCGCCCAGCGTCATGCCGGCCTTACGCGCCAGGTCCAGGGCCAGCGATGTCGGCGCCGACATCGTCGCCAGCAGCGGGATACCGACGGCGGCCGCCTTCTGCACCAGTTCGAAGCTGCACCGGCTGGTCATGATCGCGAAGCCGTCGCTCGGCGACAGCCCGCCCCGGATCACCGCACCGATCATCTTGTCCAGCGCGTTGTGCCGCCCGACATCCTCGCGGGCCAGCAGGATCTTCCCCCCGGCGTCGCACCACGCGGCGGCATGGACCGAGCGGTTCGCCCGGTTCATCGCCTGAAACTCCGGCAACTGCGAGAATGCCGCCTGCACCGCTGCCGGGTCCGGCACGAACCCCGCCCGTACCGGACGCGGTTTCCGCACCACGCCTTCCAGGCTTTCCGCCCCACACAGCCCACAGCCGGAACGGCCTTCCATCGACCGCTTGCGCAGCGCCCGCCGCGCCATCAGCATCTTGTCCACCGCCATATCGATGGCGATGCCGCCGGACTGCGGCTCCACCGTGACGCCTTCGATATCCGTGAAGGCGTCCAGGATCTCCTCGCCCAGGGTGAACCCGACCGCGAAGTCCTCCAGATCGGCCGGCGTCGCCATCATCACGGCATGCGAGCGGCCATTGTAGAGAAGGGCCACCGGCACCTCCTCCGGAACCTGCCACATGACCGGGTCGATCCGCCGGATACCGGCGGCGAAGCCGGTCCCGGTCGCGACCGTAGAACAGAGAGCTGAAGCCATCATGCTATTCCGCCGCCTGCGGGGGAGAAGCCGGCGCGATCTGCCGGCGCTGGATGCCATCGCTCTCGTACTGGACCTGCCAGTCCGACGGCTGGTTGCTCCGCGTCACCTGCACGGCGGTCACCTTGTATTCCGGGCAGTTGGTCGCCCAGTCCGAATGCTCCGTCGTCACCACGTTGGCCCCGGTCACCGGATGGTGGAATGTGGTATAGACGACGCCCTGCGGCATCCGGTCGGAGATCTTCGCCCGCAAGGTCGTGCCGCCGACGCGGCTGGCCAGCGACACCAGATCGCCGTCGCGCAGGCCCCGTTCCTCCGCGTCGTGGGGGTGGACCTCCAGGATGTCCTCCGGGTGCCAAGCCACGTTGGCGGTCCGCCGCGTCTGCGCGCCGACATTGTAGTGGCTCAGGATACGGCCGGTCGTCAGGATCAGCGGGAAGTAGCGCGAGGTGCGTTCCTCGGTCGGCACGAACTCCGTTATCATGAAGCGGCCCTTGCCCCGGATGAAGCCGTCGACATGCATCAGCGGAGTACCCTCCGGCGCCGCGTCGTTGCACGGCCACTGCACGCTGCCCAGCCTGTCCAGCTTCTCGAAGCTGACGCCCCGGAAGGTCGGGGTCAGCCGGGCGATCTCGTCCATGATCTGCGACGCGGTGTCGTAGTGCATCGGGTAGCCCATGGCGGTGACCAGATCGCAGATCACTTGCCATTCCGCCTTGCCGGTCTTCGGCGCCATCACCTTCCGCACCCGGTTGATCCGGCGTTCGGCGTTGGTGAAGGTGCCGTCCTTCTCCAGGAACGAGGTACCGGGAAAGAAGATATGGGCGAAGGTCGCCGTCTCGTTCAGGAACAGATCCTGGACGATGACGCATTCCATCGCTTCCAGCGCCGACGTGACATGGTGGGTGTTGGGGTCGGACTGCGCGATGTCTTCGCCCTGGACGAACAGGCCCTTGAAGGTGCCGTGCGTCGCCGCGTCGAACATGTTGGGGATGCGCAGACCCGGCTCCGGGTCCAGGGCCGCCTGCCAGACTTCCTCGAACACGCTGCGGACCGCGTCGTCGGACACGTGCCGGTAGCCGGAAAGCTCGTGCGGGAACGACCCCATATCGCACGAACCCTGCACGTTGTTCTGGCCGCGCAGCGGGTTGACGCCGACGCCCCGGCGGCCGATGTTGCCGGTCGCCATCGCAAGGTTCGCCATGCCCATGACCATGGTCGAGCCCTGACTGTGCTCGGTGACGCCCAGGCCGTAATAGATGGCACCATTCCCGCCGGTGGCGTAGAGCCGCGCTGCGGCCCGCATCTCCGACGCCGGGATGCCGGTAAGCGGTTCGGTCACTTCCGGGCTGTTGCGCGGCTCGGCGATGAAGGCGCGCCAGCGGTCGAACTCGACCGGGTCGCACCGCTCGGCGACGAAGGCCTCGTCGACCAGCCCCTCGGTCACGATGACATGGGCAAGCGCGTTGACGGCGGCGACGTTGGCGCCGGGGCGCAGTTGCAGGTGGTGGACCGCCTTGACGTGCGGGCTTCGCACCAGATCGATCCGGCGCGGGTCCATCACGATCAGCTTGGCGCCCTGGCGCAGCCGCTTCTTCATCCGCGAGCCGAAGACGGGATGCCCGTCGGTCGGGTTGGCGCCGATCAGCAGGATCACATCCGAGTCATCGACGCTGGCGAAGTCCTGGGTGCCTGCGGAAGTACCGAAGGTCTGCTTCAGCCCATAGCCGGTCGGGGAATGGCAAACGCGGGCGCAGGTATCGACGTTGTTGTTGCCGAAAGCCGCCCGGACCATCTTCTGCACGACGAAGACTTCCTCGTTGGTGCAACGGGACGACGTGATGCCACCGATCGAGCCCTCGCCGTATTTCGCCTGCACTGCGCGCAGCCGCTGGGCGGCGTAGCCGATCGCGTCCTCCCATGACACTTCGCGCCACGGATCGGTGATCTTTTCCCGGATCATCGGCTTGTAGATGCGGTCCTGATGGGTGGCGTAGCCCCAGGCGAAGCGGCCCTTGACGCAGGAATGCCCTTCGTTGGCGCCGCCTTCCTTGTCCGGCACCATGCGGACGACCGTGTCGCCCTGCATCTCGGCACGGAACGAGCAGCCGACGCCGCAATAGGCGCAGGTGGTCTGGACGGCGTGCTCCGGCATGCCGTGCTCGATCACCGACTTTTCCATCAGCGTCGCGGTCGGGCAGGCCTGGACGCAGGCGCCGCACGATACGCACTCGCTGTCCATGAAGGCTTCCTCGGCCCCGGCTGATACGATGCTGTCGAAGCCCCGGCCCGCTACGGTCAGCGCGAAGGTGCCCTGCGTCTCGGCGCAGGCCCGGACGCAGCGGGAGCAGGCGATGCATTTGCCGGGATCGAAGGTGAAGTACGGATTGCTCTCGTCCTTTTCCGCCTTCAGGTGGTTGGCGCCGTCGAATCCGTAGCGGACCTGCCGCAACCCGACCACGCCGGCCATGTCCTGAAGCTCGCAGTCGCCGTTGGTCGGACAGGTCAGGCAGTCCAGCGGATGGTCGGAGATGTAAAGCTCCATCACGCCGCGCCGCAGCTTTTCCAGCCGCGACGTCTGGGTCTTCACCTTCATGCCGGGCATGACGGGCGTGGTGCAGGAGGCCGGCGTGCCCTTCCGCCCCTCGACCTCAACCATGCACAGGCGGCAGGAGCCGAAGGCTTCGATGCTGTCGGTGGCGCACAGCTTGGGCACGTTGATGCCGGCTTCGGCGGCGGCCCGCATGATCGAGGTGCCGGCGGGAACCGTGACCGCGCGTCCGTCGATGTCGAGGGTAACGTGAGTATCCGACACGCGCGCCGGCGTGCCGTAGTCCATTTGCTTGATCGACGCCATGTCTGTGGATCTCCGCAATGGGTTTATTCGGCAGCGATAGCTGCGGCGGTGTCTGCGGCGGGGCGGCGGAAGTCTTCTCTGAAGTGCTTGATCGCACTTCGGACCGGCATCGGCGTCAGCCCGCCCATGGCGCAGAGCGACCCGTCGGCCATGACTTCGCACAGGTCTTCCAGCAAGCTGAGCTGCTTGTCGGCGGGAGCGGTTCCCGCCAGGATGCGGTCCATGATCTCGACGCCGCGAACGGCGCCGATCCGGCAGGGGGTGCACTTGCCGCAGGATTCCGCGGCACAGAACTCCATCGCGAAGCGGGCCTGATGCGCCATGTCGACGGTGTCGTCGAACACCACGATGCCGCCATGGCCGACCATAGCCTCGCGCGCGGCGAAGGCTTCGTAGTCCTTGGGCGTGTCGAAATGCTCGGGCGGCAGGTAAGCGCCCAGCGGTCCGCCGACCTGAACCGCCCGGATCGGACGGCCGGAAGCGGAACCGCCGCCGAAGTCGTACAGCAACTCGTGAAGCGTGATGCCGAACGCCTTCTCCACGATGCCGCCATGCCGGATATTGCCGCCGAGCTGGAAAGGCTGGGTGCCGCGCGACCGGCCGACGCCGAAGTCCTTATAATACTTGGCCCCACGCGCCAGGATCACCGGCACCGAAGTCAGCGACAGGACGTTGTTGACGACGGTCGGCTTGCCGAACAGCCCTTCCAGCGCGGGAAGCGGCGGCTTGGCGCGGACTGTGCCGCGCTTGCCTTCCAGGCTTTCCAGCATGGACGTTTCCTCGCCGCAGATATACGCGCCGGCGCCGACCCGGACCTCCAGGTCGAAACTATGGGTGGAGCCGTGAATGCCGTGGCCCAGCCATTTCTGCCGATAGGCCAGCCGGATCGCCTCGCGCATGGTCGCGACGGCGTGCGGGTATTCGGAGCGGATATAGATGTAACCGTGTTTGGCCCCGACCGCGATGGCCGCGATGGTCATGCCTTCGACCAGGATGAACGGGTCGCCTTCCATGATCATGCGGTCGGCGAAGGTCCCGCTGTCGCCCTCGTCGGCGTTGCAGCAGATGAACTTCTCGTCCGCGACGGCGTCGCCGACGGTCTTCCACTTGATGCCGGTCGGGAACCCGGCGCCGCCGCGTCCGCGCAGGCCGGAGTCCGTAACTTCGGCGATGATCTCAGCGGGAGTCATGGTCAGCGCCCGCTCCAGCCCGGCAAAGCCGCCGTGGTTGCGGTAGTCCTCGACCGAGGCCGGATCGACGATGCCGCAGCGCGCGAAAGTCAGCCGCTCCTGGTTCTTCAGATACGGGATTTCCAGCGTCAGCCCATGGCAGAGCGGGTGCGCTATCCCATGGCAGAGCGGGTGCGCCATCCCCTCCAGGAATCCGGCCTCGAACAGGCCGGCCACGTCGTCCGGCGTCACCGGTCCATAGGCCATGCGCCCGAGCGGCGTCGCGACTTCGACCAGCGGTTCCAGCCAGAGCATGCCGTGCGAGCCGTTGCGGACGATCCTGACATCGACGCCGCGCCTGTCCGCCTCGATCCGCAGCATTGCCGCAACCTTATCGGCCCCCATGGACAAGGCGGCGGCATCGCGCGGAACGTAGAGGGTGATCGGCTCGGCTGTTATCGTCCCGGTCATCGGATGTCTCCCGCGATGCTGTCGAACCGCGCCGCATCGACCCGCCCGTGAAGCTGGTCATCGACCATCACCACCGGTCCCAGCGCGCAGTTGCCCAGGCAGAAGACGCCCTCCAGCGTCACCGACCCATCGGCGCTGGTTCCGCCCATCGTTACGCCAAGCCGGCGTTCCGCATGGGCCACCAGCCGGTTGGCCCCTACTGACTGGCAGGCTTCGGCGCGGCACAGCTTGACGACGGTGCGGCCCTGCGGCTGGCGCTTGAAGTCGTGATAGAAGCTGATGACGCCATGCACTTCGGCGCGCGACAGGTTGAGCGCCTGCGCCAGCATCGGCACCGCTTCGTCGTTTATAAAGCCGAATTCATGCTGAAGGTCGTGCAGGATCGGCAGCATTGCGCCA
>NZ_JCACHA010001064.1:0-5738 GCF_059503625.1 Skermanella sp. | reverse complement strand
AGTACGGCTTCCAGCCGATCGTCGTGTTCGACGAGCACGGGCGCTTCGTCACCGCTATCCTGCGCCCGACCAGGCGACCCAAAGGATCATCTCCCACACCTTGCCATGCTCCCCTTGGCGGATCGAATTCGAAAGTTGACGCGCGCCGTGTTTCACTTACTGTAATCGAATATTGCGGGCGATGCATCAATCAACAACAAACCGCAACGAGGGAGCGAAACGATGATTCATCACAAAGGCCTGACGCGCCGGGCGATCCTGAAGGGCTCGGCCGGGGCCGCCGCCTTGGCGACGATCGGGGCACCCGCCATCGTCGGGGCGCAGTCCGATGTCATCCGCGTCGGGCACCTGACCCCGCGCACCGGTTTTCTTGGGCCGTTCGGCGAGTACGCCGTCATGGGGGCGACCCTTGCCACGGAGGAAATCAATGCGGCCGGCGGCGTGCTCGGTCGCAAGGTCGAGATGATTGCCGAGGACAGCGTCAATCCCTCCACCGCCTCCACCAAGGCGGATCGAATGATCGGCCGTGACAACGTCATCGCCATCGTCGGCGAGATCAGTTCCGCCTCCGGTCTCGCCATCTCGCAGGTGGCCCAACGTGAGAAAAGACTATTCATTCAGACCGGCTGCAACTCCGACGAGCTGCGGGGTAAGGCGTGCAATCGATACATGTTCCACATCGAGGGCGCGAACACGATGTACATCAACGCGGTGGGGGAGAGCCTGAAGCGCGAAGGCATGGTCCAGGGCAAGAAGTGGTTCGGCTTAACCGCCGACTATGCTTACGGCCACGACCTGCTGGAGGTGAGTCGCCGTTACGCACAGAGGAATGGGGCCGACCTGTCGCAGAACGAGTTGGTGCCGACTGACAGCACGGACTTCAGCCCCTTCATCCTGAAGATCCGGCGCGCGCGGCCGGACGTGGTCTTCTCTAACCTGGCCGGCAACCAGATCACCAACTTCATCAAGCAGTACAAAGAGTACGGGCTGGACTTCCCGCTCGCCGGCGGCGGCTTCGACACGGCGGCCGCCTGGGGCGCCGGGCCTGAGGCATTCGCCGGCATCTGGCCGTCCCTCTGGCACCACACTGTCGACGCGCCGGGGGCCAAGGCCTTCGTCGAGGCCTTCAGCAAGCGCTGGGGCAAGCCGCCTGAGAACCAGGCCTGGGGCGATTACCTCGGCATGAAGATCCTAGCCCAAGCCATTGCCGAGACCAAGTCGACGGACGCCGAGGGCTTGGTCCGCCACCTCGGGTCCGGAGCCAAGTTCGACGTCCTAAAGGGGCGCGAAGGCTTTTTCCGAAGCTGGGACCACCAGCTGATGAACGAGATGTACACGATCCGGCCGAAGCCCGCCGCGCAGCAGTCCGACAAGTGGGACATGCTGCTGCTCGGCCAGCCGATCCCCAGCTCCGGTGAGGACCTCGAGCGCATCGCGCTCAGCCGCGAAGAGAGCGCCTGCACCATGACGTGACGGCCGCGCCGGCGCCCGCCGCCTTACCCAACGCGATCGCCCCCGTGGGATTTAACTGATGGAAGAGCTCCCTTTTGTCCTGGAGCAGGTGCTCAATGGCGTCGTCGTCAGCGCCTATTACCTGCTCATCGCCCTTGGCCTGTCGCTGATCTTCAGCCTGGGCGGGATCGTCAATCTGGCGCATGGCGCCTTCTATGCCCTGGGCGCCTACTTCGCCGTCGAGATCGAGCGGTATCTCGGTTTCACTGGTGCGCTGATCCTGTCGCCGCTTCTGGTGGCGGGGATCGGTATCGCGCTTGAGCGGACCATGTTCCGGCGCTTCTATCGCTCCGACCCGATCCTTGGCCTGTTGCTCACCTTCGGCTTGGCCATGGTGATCGAGCAGGCCATCCGCATCGTCTGGGGAGCAGCCCCGCTGCCGTTCCAGATCCCGGACTTCATCCGGGGGCAGCTTTTCATCGGTGATATGATCTTCCCCTACTACCGGCTGGCCATGCTGGCTGTCGCGGCGCTGGCCGTGGCGGGAACCTGGGTGCTGCTGAACAAGACCTCCTTCGGCCGGGTGGTGAAGGCCGGCGTCCAGAACCCCGATATGGTCGCTGTGCTCGGCATCTCGCTGGCCCCGATCATGACCGCGGTGGTGGCGCTGGGGATCGGCCTGGCCGCCCTCGCCGGCGTGCTGCTCGCCCCGATCTCTGGCGTTCATCCCGCCATGGGCGCCGAGATCATCACAGCCGCCTTCGTGGTGGTCGTCATCGGCGGGCTTGGCAGCTTCTGGGGCGTCGTGATCGCCGCCGTTCTGGTCGGCGTCGTGCGCGGACTGGCGATCCACTTCGTACCGGCCGCCGCCGAGGCATCGATCTACCTGTTGATGCTCCTGGTACTGCTGCTCCGTCCGCGCGGCCTGTTCGGCGAGCGCATCATGCGTTTTGAGTGAGGCCGCCGATGAGCATCGAAAAAGACACCGTATCAAGCCCCGTGGCGGCCGCTTCGTCCACAGTGACGGCGTCGCGGCAAGCCTCGCCCGTACCGGTGCAACTGATCATTGCCGCTGTCGGCATTCTCGTCCTGCCATTTCTGTTTCAAGCGATCGGCCTCACCTTCGACAGCGCGACGATCTGCCTGATCCTGGTGATCGCGGCCTTGGGCTTGAACCTGCTGGTTGGCTACACCGGCCTCGTCTCCTTCGGACATGGCGCATGGTTCGGCATCGGCGCCTATGCTGCGGCATTGATCCAGTTGAACTGGACACCCGGCGGCCTGTTCGCTCCGGTACTGGGAGCGGTCGCCGTCGTTGCAATGCTCGCCGTCGTCGCCGGGTTCCTGTTCCTGCGCCGGCGCGGCGTCTACTTCTCGCTGCTGACGCTCGCCTTCACGGCCATGACCTTCGCCACCGCCTTCCGGTGGACGGCGCTGACTGGCGGTGAGAATGGCATCGGCGGCATCCAGCGGCCGGTGCTGCTCGGCATCGATTTCAACGACCAGCGCCTCTTTTATGCTTTGGTCGGCGTCCTGACCCTTCTCCTGGCCACAGGCCTGTGGCGGCTTCTAGGATCTCCCCTGGGGCGAACGCTGGTGGCGATACGCGAGAACGAGCAGCGGGCTTCCTTCGCCGGATATCCGACACGCCGCTACAAGCTGGTCGCCTTCGTGATCTCCACGGTCGTCACCGGCTTCGCCGGCTCGCTGTTCGTGCTCCAGAACCGCTTCGCCTCGGCCGAGCCGACCAGTATCGCCTTCTCGGGCGAGCTGCTGGCCATTGTCGTGATCGGCGGCATGCGTAGCTTCCTCGGCCCGGCGCTGGGCGCTGTCTTCTACATCCTGTTTCGCGAGTACCTGTCGATGTGGACGGCGAACTGGCTGCTGTGGTTCGGTCTGCTTTTCGTCGGCTTCATCCTGTTCTCGCCAACCGGATTGATCGGCGTCGGCGCGCGGCTGTGGGCGATGATCCGCCCGCCCCCGACCGAGGACGCGGCCATGGCGAACCGGGTCTCCGCCCGCCGCGCGGAGGAGGCGACCACAGTGCCGGCCTTCCTGCGCGAAGTCGCGCGCACCGGCGGCGCTACTCTGATCTGCGAAGGGCTGGTCAAACGTTTTGGCGGTCTGGCTGCGGTCAGCGAAGTGTCCTTCACAGTCAAGAGCCGCACGCTCCACGCGTTGATCGGCCCGAATGGCGCTGGCAAGACGACGGTCTTCAATCTGATTTCCGGCATGTTTCCTCCGAGCGAAGGGACCGTGTGGCTGGACGGCAGGCCGGTCTCCGGACTGTCACCCCACCGCATCTGTCAGGTGGGGTTGGCCCGGTCGTTCCAGATCACCAACCTGTTCCCCGATCTGACCGTCGCGGAAAACATCCGCCTCGCGTCCCAGGCGCGGCACGCCCATCGCTTCAACGCGTGGCACCGAGCCGACGCGATCGAGGAGATCAACGCCGATAGCCGCGAGATCATCACCTTCATGGGCCTGGACGGGACCGAGCGGGCCTTGGCCGGCAGCCTGTCCTATGGCGGGCAGCGCCTTGTCGATATGGGCATAGCACTGGCGTCCCGGCCATCGATCCTGCTGCTGGACGAGCCGCTTGCCGGCCTCGCCGCAGCAGAACGCGAGCGCATATCGGCCCTGATCCGGCGCATCGCCGATCACATCCCGGTGCTACTGGTCGAGCACGACGTTGATCGGGTGTTCGGCATCGCGGATCAGGTGACGGTGATGAACCAGGGCCGTGTCCTGGTCGATGGTACGGTGGAGGACGCGCGCACCGACGCCCGCGTGCAGGAGGTGTATATCGGCGCCGGAACCTCCGCCATCGCCGCCCGCCCGCGCGAGAGCGCCGCCGGCGCCGCCATCGTGATGTCGGTCCGCGACGTAAACGTGTTCTACGGTAAAAGCCACATCATCAACGACGTGTCGTTCGACCTGCACGAGGGGGAGATCGTAGCCCTGCTGGGCCGCAACGGGGCCGGTAAATCGACGCTGCTCAAGGGCATCATCGGCACGGCACCCCCAGCCTCCGGCACTATCGAGTACGGCGGGCGCAACCTTGTCGGCCTGAGCGCGCCGGAGATCGCCCGCCTCGGCGTCGGCTACGTGCCCCAGGGGCGCGGTCTGTTCGCGGGCATGAGTGTCGCCGAGAACCTGATGCTGGGCCGCCTGCGCCGGCGTACCGGCGCCGGCAAGCACTGGGATGAGGACCGCATCTTCGAGTTCTTCCCGCGCCTGCGGGAGCGTCTCGACACGCCGGCCGACTACCTCTCGGGCGGCGAGCAGCAGATGGTCGCCGTTGCCCGCGCCTTGCATGGGGACGTGCGCGTGCTGCTGCTGGACGAACCATTCGAGGGCCTGTCGCCCGTCATCACCGAGGAGCTGTTCACGGCGTTCGACCGGCTGCGCCGGGAGATCTCCATTATCATCGTCGATCACAACCTTGATCTCGTGCTGGCCCTGTCCGACCGCACCTACGCGCTGGAGCGTGGGCGCGTGGTGCATCAGGGGCCGAGCCGGCCGCTTCTGGAAGACCTGGAGTACCGGCGCGAAGTCCTCTGGCTTTGAGGGCCGATCCATGAAGAAAGCAAGAAGGACCGAAACGTCATGACCAACGTGGGAATCATTGGAAGCGGCCTGATCGGACGGGCCTGGGCGATCGTGTTCGCCCGCAGTGGGTGCAACGTCCGTCTCGCCGATGCGTCAAAGCCCCAAGCCGAACAGGCGCTCGGCATCATCCGGACCGGGCTCGATGACCTCGACAAGGCGGGCCTGCTGACCGATCTGCCCGATGTCATCCTGGCCCGCATTGGCGTAGCCGACGGGGTAGGGGAGGCCATCGCCGAGGCTGACTACGTGCAGGAGAACCTGCCGGAACAACTCGATCTCAAGCGGGCCATCTTTGCCGAGCTGGACCACCTGACCCCGGCTCATGCCGTGCTCGCAAGCTCCACTTCGGCCATTCCCGGTTCGGACTTCACCGAAGGGTTGGCCGGTCGCGGGCGTTGTCTGGTCGTCCATCCCGTCAATCCACCGCATCTCGTACCCCTGGTGGAACTTTGCCGGACTCCATGGACAACGGACGACACGGTCGCGCGGGCCAGCACGCTCATGGAAAGCGTGGGGCAGGTGCCAGTCACGGTCGAGCGCGAGGTCGAAGGATTCGTTCTGAACCGGCTGCAAGGCGCCCTGCTCAACGAAGCCCTAAGGTTGGTGGCTTATGGCTACGTCTCGCCGGAGGACGTGGACCGGTGCGTGCGTGACGGCCTGGGTTTGCGCTGGTC
>NZ_JCACHA010001063.1:0-5742 GCF_059503625.1 Skermanella sp. | reverse complement strand
GTGAGCGCCGGTTCCGGTCCATCGTCGAGGACCAGACGGAGATGATCTGCCGGATAGACCGCGATCTCCGCGTCACGTTCTGCAATCGGGCCCATGCGCGGTTCTGCGGGCTTGAGCCCAATCAGCTGCTGGGAAGCTGCTTTCTTGACCCGTTCCCACCTGGTCTGCGCCAGTCCTTTGAGGCGAGCCTGAGGGACTTGACGCCGGAGAGTCCGATCTTCCGGTGCGAGCATGAGCGGATATCAGGGAATGGCGAGATCGAGTGGTTCGGCTGGACCAGCCGGGCACTGTTCGATGAGGCTGGTACCCTGCTGGATTACCAGTCCGTCGGACGTGACATCACGACCAGGAAGCGTGCCGACCAGGCACTTCGGGAAAGCGAATTGCGGTTCCGGGCGATCGTCGAGGACCAGATGGAGTTCATCTCCCGATGCTCGCCCGACTACAGATTCACCTTCATCAACGAGGCCTATGTCCGGCAGCTGGGACGCGGCCGGGACCAGATCATCGGTTCCAGCGTGCTGGACCTGATGACGCTCGAACAGCAGGCGCAGTTCACCCGCCAACTCGCACGGCTGACGCCGGACAGCCCGACCGTCACTTACGAGATGTCCACGATCGCCCCGGACGGCCACTTGGTCTGGGAGGAATGGACGGACCGCGCGCTGTTCGACGAGGCCGGACACCTGGTCGAGTACCAGTCGGTCGGTCGCGACATCACCCGGACCAAGACCTTCGAAGCGACGCTGACGGCGAGCGCCGAGGAACTCGCCCAGATCGCCGACTGCCTGCCCCTCGCCATGGAGATCACCCGCGCCGACCGTATGGAGGTGCTGTTTTCCAACAGCCAAGCCAAGGAAATCTTCGGCCTGTATCCGGGCTGCCCTCCCGATCGGCTCGCGGCGTCCTATGTCGATCCCGCGGATCGCGGAAGGCTTCTGGAGCGCGTCGCCAGGGACGGCCGTGTCGAGGGGTTCGAGCTGTCTCTCCGCCGTACCGACGGATCGATCATCAGGGTGCTCATGTCGGCCCGCGAGATCCAGTTCCGGGGATCGCCGGCCCTTGTCGCCGCCTGCACGGACATCACCTCCCGGCTGGAGACCGAGCACGCCCTGCGGGCCAGCGAGGCACGTCTCCAGGCCTTCATGCAGCATGCTCCGGCCGGCATGTACCTGAAGGATCTCGAGGGGCGCTACGTCGTCGCCAACCCGGAGATGGAAAGGGTCCAGAACCGGCCGGTGTCGGAGATCCTCGGGCGCACTCCGGAGGATGTCTTCAAACCTGAGGACGCCGCGGTGATACGGAGTTACGACAGACAGGTTCTCCAATCCGGCGCCTCGATCGTCAACGAGGAGTACGTCCCCTACTTTCCGCACTATGTCTGGCGCCTAGTCATCCGCTTTCCGATCCGCGACGAAGAGGGCGAATTCACCCACATCGGAGGCTTTATCTTCGACATCAGCGAGCGGAAGAGGGCTGAGGCCGAAGCCGACCGTCAGCGTGCCGCGATGTACCAGCGCGAGAAGTTGGCGGCGCTCGGCTCGCTTCTGGCCGGGGTGGCGCATGAACTGAACAATCCGCTCTCGGTCGTGCTCGGGCGCGCCATCATGCTCGAGGAGCGGTGTGACGATCCCGCTATCCGCAACTCGCTGACCCGGCTGCGGTCGGCCGCCGAGCGCTGTGCCCGGATCGTCAGGAGCTTCCTCGCCCTGGCCCGCCAGAAATCCCGCGAGGTCAAGCCGGTGGATGTCCGGGCGGTTCTCGACGGTAGCATCGAGATCCTGGCCAACGGCCTGCGGAGCGCCGGCATCGAGGTCACGCGTGTGGATGCGTCCGACCTGCCACCGGTCATGGCGGACGAGGACGAGTTGCACCAAGTGTTCATGAACCTCATCGTCAACGCCCAGCAAGCGATCGAGATGGCACGGACCCCGATCGTCGCCCCGCATTCGGACGGAACTTCACATCGCACGCCGGACACGGCGAAGGGGAGGTTATGGCTCACCACCACATCCGTCCAGGGCGACGATGCCCACGGCGGTGGCGCCGTGCGGATCGAGGTCGCGGACAACGGGCCGGGCGTTCCGAAGGCCTTGCGGCCCCAGATATTCGATCCATTCTTCACGACCAAGCCGATTGGATCGGGTACCGGGCTCGGATTGTCGGTCTGCCACGGCATCGTGTCGTCCCATAACGGTACCATTACGGTCGCGGAACGTCCCGGCGGCGGAGCGCTGTTCTCCTTGACGCTTCCCGCCTGCCAGCCGGCGGCTGAGGCACCGGCCATGCCGGAACCGGAGCGCGGCGGCGGCGGTTGGTCCGTTCTGCTGGTCGATGACGAACCGGAAGTCGTCATGATGCTGAAGGAGATTCTGGCAAAGGACGGATACGAGGTGGTGACTTCCGGCGACGGTGTGGAGGCTTTGCAGCTTCTGGGAGAACGCCGTTTCGACGCCATCCTGTGCGACATCCGCATGCCCCGGCTCGACGGTCCCGGCCTTCTGCGAGCGCTTCAGGAGAGAAGCCCCGAGTTGGCGCGGAAGCTTCTCCTGATGACCGGCGACGTCCTTCGCGCGGCGGCGGCGCTCCCCCCGGACATTGGCGCCCGACTCCTGGAAAAGCCTCTCGACCCGGCCGAGGTTCGGCGCAGGGTGAGGGATCTGATCGATGGGAACGGCTGAGTTCAGGTCGTCATGACAGCGGCGGCGATAGTCCTGATAATGCCGGCTCCGTCGTGAGGGTGAACCGATGGAAATGTGCCGGCGCAACGGCAGCGCACGTCACAGGCTGTTCATCAACATGACTGAGGCCGACAATACCGATGCCAATGCCGTGACTGTCGCGGCCAGCCTTTCCTCGAGCGACCAGCGATCCCAGTCACCTTTGAAGCTCTTCAGTTCGCGCCAGAGCGCAGCATCATCCAGCATGTCAGATCCTCCAGCTGGTCGTCCGCGGACTCGTGAGCCCGCCGCGTGGTGCGGAACCTTGTAGCGTCATATCTCGAGACGGTATACACCATCCGAGATAGCCTCCACGTCGAGGCGGCTGAGTCCTAGGTCTCTCAGGTCGCGGTCTGTCATGCGGCGGAGCACTGCCACATCGACCCGGCCGCGGTGCCAGTCTGCAATGCGGCGCAGCAGCCTGGGCAGGATCGGGGAGAGGGTGCCTTTGGCGCCGACCTCCGTTGTTGAGGACGGCGTACCCGGAAAGTCCCGGGAGATGACATCGGTTAAGAAGCTCACGATCAATCCTTTCCAGGTTATCGGCCGGCCGCTCAGGCGAGGCGTGTGTCTAAAATTTTTCGATGTTGTGTTGTGCAGAGGAGATTTGGCAGTTCGTCGAGCCAGCTGCGGGCGCAGATGCAGGACGCTCATGTCCTCCAAAAAGGCTTTTCACATTCCTTGAAAGCATCGACCCGGCTGACGCCGATATCGCTCAGCATCTGATCAGACAGGCTTAGGAGTTGCCGACGCTGACGGATCCGCTCCGACCAGACACACACTGTGTCGTGAATGACCAGGCTGGCGCTGGACATCCGCCGCACCGCGTTGCCCAGAACCCATGAGAGTGCTCCGCACGAGGCCGAGCTAGTGTCGATGTACGCTTCCATGACGATCACCCTCCAAATTCATCGATTGATCAATTTCCAGCGAGCGCGTCTGGCCAAACACTCAGGCGCGCATAGCTGGTGGCAGATAGGACGGGGGGTCGGCGTTGCTTGTCGCCAGGACCCTTGTCTGAGAAGCACTCTAGCGATGGGGTGTTTCAACCTGACTTCTCTTGGAGGCTTTGGTGTTTCAGTTGTTTCCTGGGAAAGTTTCCTTCAGTCATCGCCCGTGCTCATCTGCCCGCTTAGCGTGATCAGGCGGTCTGGCCGCAGCTCCGGCAGATCTGCTCGATGTGCCGGTGATCGGTGCCGCAGCATCCGCCGAGAACGTTGATGTGCGGGAAGCGGGCGCGGAGATCCCGGTATTGCCGGCCCAGTTCGGCGGGATCCCCGTCATCCAGGTCCGTCGCCTCGTCCAGCTCGGTGTGGCTGCGCCGCGAGGCATTGGCTCGGATGCCGCGCAGCCGCGTTATCCAGGCGCTGTCGTCCAGGGCTTGTTCGAAATGCGTCGGGTGGGCGCAGTTGATCATGTAGTACGCTGGCCCATCATCTGTGGCGTGATCGACGAAGCGAATGGTGTCGCGCAGCGCCTCGCCCGTCGGCAGCCTGCCGTCGGTTTCCAGGGTGAAGGAGATCGCCACGGGGAGACCAGCCTCCCGCGCCGCGCGCGTCACGCCGATCGCCTCGTTCGTGTTGGTCAGGGTATAGGCGGTGACCAGATCGACGCCCGCCGTCGCGAAGATCCCGATTTGCCGGGCATGGTAAACCATGGCCTCGCGCGGGCTCATCAGCGCTCCCGGATGGTAGCCGTCCCCACGCGGCCCGACGCAGCCGCTGATCACCATCGGCGATGTCGCGGCTTCATGAACAGCGCGCAGATCGAAGAGCATGTTGATTGCCCTGGCGTTGGCGACGTCGAGTTCGCGCGGCGAGTAGCCGAGTTTTTCCGCCCAATCCGGATTGGCCCGCCAGGTGGCGCTGTCCAGGATGAAGCCGGTGCCGCTTTCGCGCGCAATCGCGGCATAGCGGGCATAGTAGCGGCGCAGGACATCGGTGCCCCGCTGCTCCTTCAGGAGATCGAAGGCGGCGAAGCACGGCAGGTCGACCTTCTCGTGGAAGATCAGGGTGGTCTCGATGCCGCCGTCCGTCAGAAACACCTGCCAATCGAGCTGGGGCAGGTGATTACGGTATTTGGCCATGGTGAGGGCTCCGTGTTCCACTGTTCGTTTCGCCGCAACTGGCAAGATCGTCAGCTTGGAACTCAGAGATAACGGAGCGGTGTTTCCGCGTTATGTCCCCCAATCGATTTATTGTTTCAGTTGTTTCAGGCCTATGCGCTCGTACCGCGTCTTTGGTCTGCCGACGCCGTTTTCCCAAACCGTCAGCATGAGCCGCAGAGCGGCGTCAGGAACGAGGGCTGTCATCCCGATCAGGAGCAATGGAACTCACGAACTACGCACTTTCCGCTGTAGGTGCCCAAGTCCGTCGACGATCAAGGATGTGCCCATCATGGATGGCGGAACAGCCTTGCAGATGACCAATACAGGGCGGGCCACCTCACTCCTCCCGAAAGGCTGTCCGGAACGTGTCGCGGATAGGCTGCAGCAGATACTGAAGCATGGTTCGTTCCCCGGTGACGATCAGGGTCTCCGCCGGCATGCCGGGCTGCAGGTGGATATCGCTGAGTTTCTCCAGCTGTTCCGGATTGGCCGCGACCCGGGCGGTGTAGTAGAGCTCGCCCGTGCGCTCATCCTTGAAGGCGTCGGCCGAGACCCGGATCACCTCCGCCTCGATCTGCGGTGTCGTACGCATCTTGAAGGCGCTCAGTACCACCTTCGCCGGCAGCCCGGCATGCACGACGTCGATGTCGCTCGGCCGCACCCTGGCCTCGATCACCAGACGGTCGTCCCGGGGAACCAGGTCGAGAACCGGGCCGCCGGGCGGCACCACGGATCCCGCCGCGAAGTAGCGCGTGTTGAGCGCCGTGCCAGCCTCGGGCGCCACGAGATCGCGCCGGCCCTGGCGGATCTGGGCCGCCGCCAGCTTTTCCCGGATCTCAGCCAGCCGCATCTGAACCTCGCGCAGTTCGGCCGTCACCTCGCTCTGCCGCTCGGCCCGAAGCGCCAGGATCTCCA
>NZ_JCACHA010001062.1:0-5762 GCF_059503625.1 Skermanella sp. | reverse complement strand
AACGCGGTGCGGAACAGAAAGCGACAGCGTCCTTTGCTCTGAAGGTGCCGACCACTCTGGTCGCAGTCTCGATGTCGCGCCAGGAAACTCGTCGCCTGAGCCGCAACCAGGTTCGTCTGCGCACCGGCCAGAACGGTTTTCGCCTGATCAAGCGACATACCGATCTCCTCAAGCTGGTCGTCGCCCTTGTCGAAGCAGGCAATCACGTCCTCGCTGAGCACGGTGTCATCATCGCTGACGATCCGGAGCTGGATCTGAACTCGCATGGGCATTCCGAAGGCTCAATGGCTGACAAGATCCAGCCTACCTGCCTTCCACAGCGTTGGCCACGTTACCCCACGGATTTTTATGCTCTCCATCACTCAACGCTTCGGCTCGACCTATCGACCCCGGTTTCCACCAGGAGCAAAACCCACTCCATCCTTATTCCCCAGCCGCTGAAACGTACCGACTGGTCATATCCTGTTCAGTCCAGCTCCCTAATCTCGCGGCAGTCCCGTTCCCGCCAAGGCCTTCTCCCGTCGGTGCTGTGATTTTCTTTGAGGCGACCGCCAACTGGTGAAACAATCGACGGGGTCGATGCCAGTATCTGACGGTAGGCGGCGTCTTGTGTACTTGGACAATGGAGTCAGCCGTTAAAGGAACTTAAAATGATATAGCGATCAGATCAGCCCTTCAGCAGACGCTCCAGATCGGCAATCAACCCACGGATACGGGACAGATGTTCACCGGTGTCATAGACGGAGAGAGTGGTCAGCATGTTGGTTTCGCGCTC
Source organism: Skermanella sp. (assembly GCF_059503625.1). NCBI lineage: Bacteria > Pseudomonadati > Pseudomonadota > Alphaproteobacteria > Rhodospirillales > Azospirillaceae > Skermanella > Skermanella sp. The sequence goes on along the minus strand of NZ_JCACHA010001062.1, from coordinate 4,987 downwards.
GATCTCTGCGGCAATGTCGCCGATCCCGGCAAAGCCAAAAGTCCCGGCGGAACCGGCGAGTTGGTGTGATTTCATCCGAATTTCTTCCAGAAGCGCTGGTGTGGTGGTCGTGAATTCCCCTCTCTCGGTCAGGGACCTGAGATCGCTGATCCGCTCGCTGAGGCGCGTGCGGTATTTTGCCTGGAGCAGAGCATATTTATCTTCCACGGATTTATATTCGTCAGCCATGGATGCGGACCCAGATGGCGTTCACCTGATCCGCGAGAACGATGGGATCGAAGGGCTTCGGGATCACATCCGCAGCCCCCATCGCCCGCATTCGGGCAACTTCCTCCGGCCGGACCTTGGCGGTCATGAAAACTGCCGGGATCGTTGCGGTATCCGGCCGGGCGCGCAGAGCCGCCAAGGTTTCACCGCCGTCCATGCCTGGCATCATGAAATCGATGATCAGCAGGTCGGGCCTGACACGCGATACGATATCCAGCGCCTCCCGGCCCGATCCGCAGGCGGTGACATCGAAGCCGCCGACTTCCTCCAGCGACATTTTGGCGACCTCCTGGATATCCGGATCGTCCTCGATCAGCAGGATGGAGCGAAGCGGATGCTTCATGGTGCGGTTTCCCCAGAGGAGTGGTGGACAGCGGGGTTGATGATGTGCCCAATCGCTTCCGCCAGTTTATCGATGGGAGTGCGGGATTTCGTCAGTGCCAGCGTCACCTGCCGGATGATCTCCGGCTCGGAATCGGCCTCGGAAAAAATTACTACCGGCGGAGGTGGAGCGAATTGACCGCCGATGATCGGCAACAGATCCAGACCCGAACCATCTGGTAGTGTCACGTCGAGGATGATCAGGGCGTATCGGTGCTCCGCCAAACGGTGGCGCGCTGCTTCCAGGCTATCGGCGGTATCGATCCGGGTGGAACCGGCAAGTGCAAGGGTCACCAACTCGCGAATATCCGGATCGTCCTCTACATGCAGGATGCGGGGGGCTTCACGATCCATATCCACGACCCTACGCACCACCTCAACCAGACGCTTGCCGTCGAAGGGTTTTTCAAGCCAGTCCGCGACATTCAGGGCGCCGCCCTCGGTTGAGCAGCGGGCCTCGTTCGCCGTGGCGGACACAACCACGATTGGAAAAGCACGGGTTTCGTCGTCGGCGCGCAGTTCCCGGATTAGATCGACGCCGTTGCCGTCCGGCAGCATCAGGTCGAGGACGAGAGCATGATAAGCCCGTTCCCGAAGATGATTGCGGGCCTCTGCCACGGTCGCGACGATATCGCTGTCGAAACCGGCTCTGGTGAGCAGCGCGCGGATCGCGCTGGCGACCGGGGCGGAATCCTCACAGATCAGAATACCGGCCGTGTCCCGTACGTCGTCGCTCTGAGGCGGCTCGCTGGCAGCTAGCGGCAGATCGACATGAAACACGGTTCCGGATTCCTCGCCGGTCCGAGTTTCGAAGCCAATAGCGCCGCCGTGGCGCTCGACTATGCTGCGGGCGATGCTCAGACCCAGGCCGGTACCACCCTGGCTGCGTCGGTCTGAACTGTCGGCCTGGGCGAAGCGCTGGAAGATCCGGGCGCGAAACCCCTCAGTGATACCGGGGCCGTTGTCGCGGACCTCAAGGCGGCCCCAGGCACCGGATCTTTTGACGATAATGGTCACGATGCCCTCAGAAGGGGAATCCTTGACCGCGTTCGAGATCAGGTTGGCCGCGACCTGAAGCAGCCGGTCGCTGTCCCCTATGACAGTAGTGGGATAAGAGGATAATTTCAGGTCGAGATTGACACCGAAACGCTCCGCATAGGGACGGTTTTGTTCGACCGACTGCGCGAGCAGGGCGCCCAATTCAACCGGTTCCCGGCGGAATTCCATTTGCCCGGATTCTATTCGGTCGATGTCGAGCAGGTCGTTGATCAGACGGTTGAGACGCTCGCCGTTCTTGTGCGCGATACCAATAAGTTTCATCGCCTTGTCCGGCAACTCGCCGCCGATCCCGCGCGCCAGCAGACCGAGCGAACCGGTGATCGAGGTCAGAGGTGTCCGCAGTTCGTGGCTAACGGTCGAGATGAACTCATCCTTGATCCGTTCGATCTCCTTGCGTTCGGTAATGTCGGAGAACGAGACGACAGTGCGGCCATCGATGGTTTCGGCATGACGGAGGTCGAGTACCCGGCCGTCGATGGTTCTGATCTCCGCTCGCCGGCTGTGTCCCTCCCGGATATGAGCCAGGGCGTTGTGGAACAGAACCTTGGGATCACCGGGTCCGAGATCACCGCGCTCGGCCATGAGCCGGATAAAGCAGTCCATTTCGGCGCCGCGCCGGTGAAGATCCAGCGGGGCGCGCAGCATTTCGAAAAACTCGTCGTTCCAGACGATCAGGGCGTCTTGCTGGTCGAAGACCGCAATGGCGTGATCGACGCTTTCGATGGTGGCGCGCAGCAGGCTGGAATAATCGACAAGTGCGATCTCGCGTGCCTTCAATTCGGAAATATCGGTGTTGATCGCGACCAGATCGCCGGCCGGGGTGCGGCATTCCAGGCTGCTCAGCCAGCGCCCGCCCGGCAGACGGATTTCGTACGAGCCGCCGCCCTTGCGTCGCAGGGCTAGCCGGCGCTCAATCCAGTCCGCCCCGTTCCCGTCGATTTCGATGTTCAAGCCGTGGGTGGACATGTCCCTCAGCACGGTTTCGAAGCACGATCCGATCACCGGAAATTCCGGATTATTGGGAAAAAAGGTTTCCCGGTAGCTCCGGTTCACCATCGAAAGCCGATCGTCCTTACCGTAGACCGCCAGCGCCGCCGGCATGGCGTCCAGTATTCCGGCCAGTCGTTGCTCGGCCTCCTCGGCCCGGATGCGCTCGGCCTCCGCGGTCAGGCCGCCCACGCGCATCTCGATCAGGTCCACGACGGTCTCGGCCAGTGCCGCCAACCGACTCCGATCGGTCTCTGAAAAGGTGCGTGGCCGAGTATCGAGTATGCACAGGGCGCCCAGGATAAACCCATCACGAACCCGCAGCGGTGCTCCGGCATAGAAGCGGACATGCTGTGGACCGGCAACGAGTGGATTTTCCGAGAAGCGCGGATCGAGCCGGGCATCCGGCACGATCATCGGCTGGTCGGACAAAATGGTGAAGGCGCAGAAGGCAAAGTCGCGCGGACAACCGGGAGCGCTGAGGCCGAGCGCGCCCTTGAAACACTGATCGTTCCTGTTGATCAACGAGACCAATCCGATAGGAGTGTCGAACAGCCGGGCTGCCTGGGCGGCGATGCGGTCAAAAGCCGGTTCCCGGCCGAAGCCTTCCATCCGGTACTGCTCAAGTGCCGCGAGCCGTGCCGTCTCATTTTCGGGAAGGGGCGGTATCGTCATGCGTGTGCCTTTCCGCGTGTGGAGCGACCACCGGCCGGGAGAACGGCCCGTAGCCGCGCACCCAGACGCTGGATGGCGTCACCGAGCCACCCGCCTTTCTGGCGCGAGTTCAGCTTTTTCAGTTCCAGAGCCGCGCGGTCGTGACTGATCCGCTCGGTCACCATGTCACCGTAGATCCGGTCGGCCTTGCGGCGGCGGCGCACGGCATCGCCCGCGTCCAGAAACGCTTCGACGGCATCGATTGCGGTGGCGAGCGGGCCGGTGGTCCTCGTCACGGCCATGCTCTCGCGTACGGTGGTCATTTGACGATCGAGATTGCTCAGCATCAGATCCAGCTGCGCCTGGAAAGCCTCACCCGGCACCGGCGACGTCTCCCGCAGGCGGGCGACCGTGGCTTTGACCCGTTCCTCGCTCAGGACGCCGAATTCCTGGAAGCCGGCAAGCGTCCGGACACCCTGTGCGGCCAGCGCGGGATCGCCGCTTTCCGCCATCTCGCAGGCCTGATGGCAGGCATCCCAGGCCTGCCAGCGGTACACGAAATCGAGACCGGTACCCTTGATATTCTGAACGCCCATGATGCGGTTGAAGAAGCCGGGCGGCGTTTCGGCCCGGATGCGCTCCACCGTCTGGTCGCCGGTCGAGTAGTAATCCTCGACCACGAGGATCTTGCGCCGGAACCAAGTCCTCAGCAGTTCGGCGAAGCCGGTATCGAGCTGTTTGCGGTCGCTTCCGGCGCGGACACGTTCCAGGAACGCCTGATATTCGGCGACGTGCTCCCGTGCCCAGGCGAGATGCTTGACGATGCCTTCCGCCTCGGCGACGCCCGCCGCGTCCAGCCGGCTGCGCAGTTCGTCCGGCTGGTCCCGAAGCGCCAGCAGGGCTTCCGCATCGAGCGGTTCGGGCTGGCCGTTGAGCATGGCCCGGAGGATGCCTTCGACATGCTCGTCCTCATGCGGGACACGCATGCGGCGGGCGGCGGAGTGCAGCGTTTCCACCGGATCGGCAAGCTCGCCCGTGCCGGTGTCCGGCCAGAGCGTCAGGTTCGCGGCAAAGCCGCTCCAGGCTTCATCGATATAACCCCGGAATCCTTCCAGGTTTCCGCCGATCAAGACATGCCGGTCGGCGGAGATGTCGTTGACGAGAATGCTGGCGAAGACCCGCGAGCGCGGCACCCGGTCGGCCCGGTTGTTGACGACCGTGGTGATCCAGATGCCCGGCTCGGCGAACGGGTCCTGCCGGTCGAAGCCCATGCGCAGCCAGTTGCCGAGCGCCCCGAAGCGTTCGTTGGCCGACATGCCGTTGACGAATTCGAGACGACGCGTCTTCACGGGTGCGGCCGGATATGTCTTCAGCACGCCCAGATCCGCAATGACGCGGTCCGCCATTTCCTTCAGCGCGAAATCGCGATTGACCCCAAGTTCATCGGCGAGCGCCAGCACCAGCGCGATGTTGAACGGATGTTCCTCGTAGGGAAACCGTTTGAGCGTATCGGAGGGCAGCAGCCCAGCTTCCAGCCAGCCGACGCCGACCAGCCGGGTGCCGAGCGAGCGTGCGGCATCGGCGAGGATCGGCCGCATCTGTTCCTCGGTGGTGAGCACGGTGCCCCGTTCGGGCATGA
>NZ_JCACHA010001061.1:400-5774 GCF_059503625.1 Skermanella sp. | reverse complement strand
GATTCCCGCAGAAAGAATCACAGAGAGAAGGGGTATCAAACGTCTCCATGGCTTTCCACTGGTAAAAAACTTAAGTAAAGCTTTCATTATAGATTCGCAGTTCATACAAAGGGTTACCAATATCAGCACCGTTATTGAAGGAATTACTGCCGCTGGCATAGAAAAATTTTTGTATTCATATAATAGTTGTGATAAAACCATAAATATATAAGGTATTAAAAACAAAAGGTTGAGAAAAACTATGAACGATATTGATAGTCCAGAATAAATCACAATTTGAGTTGTGATGTTTTTTCTGTGATCTTAGATTTTGGGTCATCTGTTTGCAGATTATTAACCATAGTGTCGGTCATTTTCTCAAATTTCCTTATTTTTATAGATGTTAACTATATTAGGAAAGTTAAAACCATGGCAAACATTCTGCTGCCTCTAAGTTGAGCCATGCGATCTCGAAGAGCCGCTGCTCAGAACAATTAGTAAATTGCTGTTAAAGCAACCTACGCTAATTTAATATGCATTTCTTGCGACCTCTAAATGAAAATCTTTTAGCGCCCCGATACTCAAGGTGCTAATTGAAACGTGAGTATAATTGCTAGACAAACGAAATAAAAGTTATATTGTTGGTTAAAATATTCTTGAATGATTTGAACGTTTCCAAAATCAGTATGGAGTATGGCAACACTCCTTAGGAAAAAGTAGCAAATTCTGCTGATTTTAGAATAAGAGCGCCTATCAAAACCTGCCCTGACCTAGCGAAATCAATGGTTTAGATGTTTTCGGGCAGGGTTATGATAGGTGCTCTAAGCTATGGATGAAATTGTTAATTCTGATATATGCCATATAAAAAAATTGTAATATAATTTTCAGTAAAATTTAATTTTTATTGCGATGAGTCAACGTCGCGGAGCAGGACGATGTAGGTGACTGCTTCGTCGTCTCGGTGCAGCCAGGGGGCGAGGGTTGGGCGTCATGGCCGAGTGTCGGTTGAAGCTGGACTATGTCGAAGTTGACGCTTAGCCGTAGGCTCTCGCGCAGAGTGCCGGAGGGCATGGCTTGGTAGAGGCGCCGGGTCAACCAATGAACGGCCGTGTTGGTGCGGAATTCGGCTGGCAGGGCTGGGACATATCTTTCGCGGTTGCCGCTGTCGTTATTTTAAGCGGAGGACTGGAAGTAGAGTCCGACTTCCTGACCGCCGTGGAGATGGGGCTTGGTGATGACCAGTTCGTCGTTGGATCGTTTCAGGAGCGTGGTTCCCAGATACCGGCGGCTTCGCAAGGGCGGCTGATATGGGATTTGGAGGGGAGCCGAAGTGTTTAGCCGGAAGCGGGCCACTGCTCCGTCGGCCAGTCGCGTGCGCCGTGAATCACGTGAAGAATGGCGACGGTTTCGCCGCCTTCAGGATGGGCTATGATCTCATAGGCGACGATATAGGGCAGATCGTGCAGCACTCGCTCATAAGTACCTGTCACTCGCCCAGGTCGACCGGTCGCGAAATTCGCCAGTGCGGCGCCGGCATGGTCGATCCGCGCGGCCACACGCTCGGCGGCATCGGGGTTCTCGTCGGCGATGTGGCGAATGATGGCGAGATAATCGCTGCGGGCCTCGTCGGACCAGACGACATGCCGCTTCACTGGCGCGTCCGGGCAGCCTCGATGATGGTGCGGGCTTCGCGCATCACCTCGTCATGCGGCGTCGTCCGTCCTGCCCGCACATCGGCCCGGCCGCGCTCGACCTTCTCGATAATGGACAGCTCACGTTCGACATAGGCGCTGATGGCTTCCGCCGCGAGAAAACTCCGGCTGCGTCGGGTGCGGTCCGCCAGTTCGGCAAGCTGCTCCTTCGCATGGTTGGAAAGCCGGATGGTGACGGTGCTGCTGTCGGCCATGGAAACCCCGCTATGCGCATTTGTGTACATTGTAATACGCCGGCTGGATTCCGCAAGAAACGATTGGGAAATCGCCGTCCGCATCCGGCAGTCCGTTATTGCTTGTAGTCTTCGGTGGTGATGATCTTGGGGCGTTCGGAGCCGGCGTGGGGGTCTGATGTGGCCTCGGACTGGACGATGACGCGGCAGTCGCCGCACATGTAGATGCGGTCGATCGATGCGTTGGTGCCGAAGGTCTTGCCGCAGCGGATGCAGTGGCAGGGTTCCTCCTGCTTGACCAGGACGGGACTGCGCGATGTCTCGGTGAAGTTCAACTGCCGTGCAAGTTAAATCCGCATACTGCTGCAATACCGATGATCCGGCATAGACGAAGCTCCAGCCCAGTGCGTTACAATGCTTTGCGGGCAGTCAGGCCGACGTTCTTTCCGATGAACGGACTGGCGGCGAGGTCTAGCAGGCGGCTCAGGGGGAAGACGTAGCGGTCGTAGATGCCGACCGTGGAGGGTGAGACCTTGCCGTCCTGTTTGGACGCCAACTTGTAGGCCAGCGCTGCCGCGAAGCCCAGGCTGTCGTAGTATCTGGCCTCGATGTCCTGGAAATCGGCCTGGGCGACGGCTTGCACCAGACCGGCCTTGTGGTAGCGGCGGTAGTGGCCGATGCGGCGGTCGAATTCGGAATAGAGTAGCTGAAAGGCCGGGACGAAGACGTAGAGCCGGCCGCCGGGCTTGAGAACGCGATAAAGTTGCTTCAGCGCATTGACGTCGTCTTCTATGTGCTCAAGGACGTTGAGGGTAAAAACGTAATCGACCGAAGCGTCGGCAACGTCCTCGATCCTCTTTACCGAGGCGAGGCCGTGCAGTTCCTTGATCTTGGCCCTTTGGCCGTCGTCGTACTCGACACAGGTGACCTGGAGGCCCAGCTTGGCGACCGGGGCGGAGAAGGTGCCGATGCCGGCGCCGAAATCAAGCACGTGGCCGGATTTCGGAGCGTGACTTAAAACTTCATGTGTCAGGAATGCATTGTATTTGATGGCTTCCGCCATGATCTCAAGAACGTCGCTGCCGGAATAGTCTATGCTTTGGACGCCTGTCGACTTTTCGGCAAATTCGTTTCGCATGAGTGCCCGATTAGTTGCTGTGACAGAAGGGGTGGCACTTCTTCATGCCGATTTATGTCACAGTACTATGCAAACACAGATTGAACGGAGCAATCCTGGATAGAAAAATTATATTAATGTGGGTAGTGCGTTGTAGTTTGTTCTGGGTAAGACGTTTTCTGTAGGGAGTGGCCCATTAGGCGCAGGTGTGGGCGGGTCGCGGATGGGGCTGTTTGGTTCTCTGGTGGAGAAGATGTTGGTCTTTCCACCATTTCCCCGCACCGTTATGCTCCAACCGTCATGCCAAGGCTTGATCTTGGCATCTACCAGCACCAACCTTGCGGATGTTCTGGAACTTGGGGTTGAGGTCTCCATGAGCGCCGACGCTGGGAGGTACCAAGATCAAGTCTTGGTATGACGGACTTTTCAAGTCCGGGCTTGCAATGTCAGCGACGACAGGTCCTATCGGGGCATTTCCATACTGCGCTGAACAGCGCTGAACAGCGCTGAACAGCACTGGGGCCCGGAATTGCGGGATCGTGCTGAAAGCGGCTGGAAGCCGCTTCTACCCCTGCCGGCGGCGTGTCGCGCCGGCAGGGGTGGCAGGGGGTCAGTGCTTGTAGTCTTCGGTGGTGATGGTCTTGGGGCGTTCGGGGCCGGCGTAGGGGTCCAGCGTGGCCTCGGACTGGGCGATGACGCGGCAGTCGCCGCACATATAGATGCGGTCGATGAGCGCCTTGTTCTCGAACATCCAGTGGCTGCCCGACAGCTTGGCGGCGATGCGGTCGATCGACGCCTTGGTGCCGAAGGGCTTGTTGCAGCGGATGCAGTGGCAGGGTTCCTCCTGCTTGACCAGGACGGGACTGCGGGCGGTGTCGGTGAAGTTCAGTTGCGGGTGCAGCTTGATCACGTTTTCCGGGCAGGTGTTTTGGCACAGGCCGCACTGGACGCAGGCGTCCTCGGTGAAGCTCAGCATCGGGCGGTCGGGGTTGTCGGTCAGGGCGCCGGTCGGACAGGTCGAGACGCAGGCGAGGCAGAGGGTGCAGCCCTCGGCGTCGATGTCGAGCGTGCCGAAGGGGGCGCCCAGGGCCAGCGGCAGGACGGGGATCGGCTCGGGCGCTACGCTCTGGAGCTTGCGGAGGACCAGACGGGACAGGCCCTTCTTGTCGCCCATCGGCAGGAAGTTGGTGGGGTCGGCGCCCGTGCGGCGGGGCATGGCGTAGAGGTCGGCTGCGAACCGGTCGGGGTCGTCGGATTCCATCAGGGTTGCCCGGCCGGAACCGAAGCCGAGGCCGGACAGGATCGTTTCGGCAAGGCCCAGGTTGCGGGCGAGCGGGGTCAGGTCTTCGCGCGGTTTGGTCGGGGCGAGGATTCGCAGTTCCGACGCGCCGAAGGCGAAGGGGGCGGCCAGGGCTTCGATGCCGAGCTGGGTGATCGAGTTGACCTGGAAGGGGATCACGCGGGCAGGCAATCCGGGGCCGAAGCGGGCGGCCAGGTCGATCAGCGGGTCGCCGTGCTCGGCGTCGTGGACCAGGACGACGGCGTCGCTGCCTCCGGCGTCATGGTAAGTCAGGAGAAGGGTGCGCAGGCGTTCGAGCAGGGGTTCGGGACGCGGCAGGGCGTAGGTGGCGGCTCCCGTCGGGCAGACGGCGGCGCAGGACCCGCAGCCGGCGCAGACGAACGGGTCGATCGCGACATGGTCGCGGTTGGGCGTGATCGCTCCGGTCGGGCAGACGTCCAAGCAGCGGGTGCAGCCGGTCTTCTTGTTGCGGGAATGGGCGCACAGCTCGGCGCGGTAATCGACGTAGCGGGGCTTGTCGAACTCCCCGACCAGATCGGCGAACTGGAAGATGGCCTTCTGGACTTCGGCCGGGTTGCCGGGGTCGGGGCGGAGATAGCCGTCGCGCTTGCCGTGGGCCGGGAACAGCGGCGTGCCGCCGGTCAGGTCCAGGATGATGTCGCAGGTGGATTTGGCGCCTCGGCGGGCGGGGCCGAAGGTCAGGGACTGGCGCGACGAGGGTAGGGGGGCGGCGTAGTCGTCGACCTCGACCTCGAACTTGCCGAGGTGGCCGGTCGCCTTGACGATGGTGCCCTTGAGGATCGGGAACTCCGCCGTGCGCGGCGGGATCACAGCGTCGGGCCGGGTCAGCAGGACGGTGATGTCCAGCTTGTCCATCAACTGGCGGGCGGCTTCGATCGCCAGCTCGTCGCGGCCGTAGATCAAGGCGATGCCTTCGGATTTCAGCTCGATCGAGGAGACGGGAGTGACGGGAAGAGTCGCTTCGGCGATCAGGGCCGCGATCTTGGGTTGGGCGTAGGCTGCCTCGACCGACCAGCCGGCGCGCTCGCGGATATTGACGAAGGTCAGGGGGGTGTCGGGCGCCGAGTCCTGG
>NZ_JCACHA010001061.1:0-390 GCF_059503625.1 Skermanella sp. | reverse complement strand
ACAGCGGGGCTTCCTGGGTACAGGCAACCATTACCGGCTTGGCTGGGGAGCCGGCGGCGGGGGATTCCAGGGCCGTGACGAAGCGCTCCAGCTCGGTCCGGCACAGCTGGGTGGCAAGGGTCGCGGGGGTGGAGGCGCCGCAGGCTTTCGCCAGTTTCGCGCCGTCCAGGGGCATGGTGCCCTCGCAATTGCAGACGAGGACGGTGCGGCCGTTGACTTCCATCGATTCCACTACACGGTCTTGGGTAAAAGGCTTCATTGCGATCCTAGGGGAATGCCCCGATATTTGCGATAGGCCGTCCGACAGTCCAACAGTCAGACAGTCCGGCCGCAAGCTTGTCCATCTGCCCTTATATGAGAGCGCCGCTTTGGTTTCCGAGACGTTCATCC
>NZ_JCACHA010001060.1:0-5777 GCF_059503625.1 Skermanella sp. | reverse complement strand
AGCGAAGCGGCAGCCGACATAGACGCGCCTGCTTGTCGGCTGCCGCTTCGCTCTACACCGACCTACGCAGTGAAGGTATTCGAAGGTGTTCGCACAGGTCGGCCTCTTCGGTCCCCCAGTATCAGACGGCCCGGCCGGCGTAGTACAGCGCAGCCCTCGCCATTTCCTTCGGTGCCGGGCAAAACTCTCCATCGATTTGAAAGCTGTGTATCCATTCCGCCAGATGATCGACGGCATCCCTCGGCGGTATTCGCATCAGATGGCTGGCGGTCTCGATGGGATCGACATGGCAATGCAGGAACAGGGTGCTGACTGTCACCGTGGCGCCCGTCTCCTCGAAGCCCAGTTCGAATTTCAGCAGCCGGCGGGCGCGCTCCTCCACCGTGGGTGAGCATCCTTTCAGGGTAAACAGCAACTCCTTCATCGCGCTGAAACCTCCAGCCGGATTCCGTATTTCCATAATCAAGGATAGGTCGCGGTCGCCCGATACCCATACGGAAACTGCTGGCTTGTTCGAAAGTTCGATGGTTACGGCGAAAGGGCCGAGTTCGCGATCGTTCGCAACGATTCGGAGCTTTCGGTATCTCCGGCCTGCGGCGCAGCCAATGCCAGATTTGCCATGATCGCGACGACGCCGGACCCATCCCGCCGGTCGGGCAGAAAGCCGGCCAGAGTCTCAAGCTCGATTCGCTCCGCCTCGATCTCTATCGCCTGAAGCCGTGCGCGGAGTTTGTCCGTCGTCCTGTCGGGAGCGGGTGCCGGACCATGCTTCAGCCGCCGCCGGACGGCGCGCAGAGGCTCCACCACCTCGCCATGCCACGCGCCTACCGTCCCCACGGCAGCGGCCATCTCATCGGCTGTCAGCACGACGCCCTGTTCGGCGCCTGCCCAGGCGGCGAACAGCAGGAGCGTCACGTTGCAGCCGTACCGGTCCTGAAGCAGAAGACAGGCGTCGGAGACGCCCGGCTTCTGGTAGACCGTCAGGGCGAATCGCCAGAGCGCCGCGCCCTTGTCCGCGTCTTGGGCGGTCACGTCCAGCCCTCAGTCGCCCAGGCAGATGCCAAGGCCGCGCGCCGTCTTGACCAGGGCGCTGTCCAGCTCGACCGCCTGATAGCGGGCGATCGCGTCCTCGATCGAGACGTCGATCACCTGCCGGTTCGACCAGGCCACCATGCGGTCGAACTTTCCTTCCGCGATCAGGTCCACGGCATGGACGCCGAAGGCGGAGGCGATCAGCCGGTCGCGCGGGCTCGGCATGCTGCCGCGCTGGACGTGCCCCAGCACGGTGACCCGAGTCTCGGCGCCGGTGGCGGCGGCGATCTGCTCGCCGATATAGTTGCCGATGCCGCCGAAGCGCTTCTGTCCGTCCAGGTATTCCTTCTGGACTTCCTTGCCCTCCGACGTCTTGACCGCTTCGGACACGACCACCAGGGCGAAGTTGCGGCCCTGCCGGCGGACCTGATGGATCTTCTCGGCGATGCTGTCGATGCTGAAGGGGATCTCCGGGATCAGGATCACGTCGGCGCCGCCCGCGATCCCGGCCGCCAGCGCTATGTGCCCGGCATCCCGGCCCATGACTTCCAGCACCATGACGCGGGCATGGCTGGCCGCCGTCGGTTGCAGACGGTCCAGCGCCTCGGTCGCGACGCCGACGGCGGTATCGAACCCGATCGACGCTTCCGTCAGGCCAAGGTCGTTGTCGATCGTCTTCGGCACGCCCACAAGGTTCATGCCGCATTGCTGCGCCAGCTTGCGGAGGATCGCGAAGCTGCCGTCGCCGCCGATGCCGATCAGGGCGTCCAGCCCCAGTTCCCGGTAGCCGCCGGCTATTTCCGCGCTGCGGTCCTTGACCGTACCGTCCGACATCGGAAAGGAGAAGGGATCGCCTTTGTTGGTCGTGCCCAGGATCGTGCCGCCCTGGCGCATCATGGTGCTGCCGACCATGTCGAGGCTGAGCACCTCATAGTGGACCGGCCGCGACAGAAGGCCCATCGTACCTTCCTTAATGCCGATCACTTGCCAGCCGTATGTTAGCGTGGCGCGATGCACCACTGCCCGGATTACGGCATTGAGTCCAGCGCAATCGCCGCCGCTGGTCAGGATGCCGATGCGTTTTTCACCGCTCATGTCCGCTCGTCTTTCGCTATGTCCGCTGTCTGGTAGCCCGGTGGCAGTGTTACCAAACCACGTCTTTGCCGCAACCATGCATGCAAAGCTCAACCGCGAGACAGAATTCTGTTATAACCCGGCGCACGATGCCGGCCCCGGCTGAACCGAATTTGCGTAAAGTGCGTCCCACCGATGAATGAACAGGAAATTTTGCAGCAGAAGCTGGCGTCGTTGCGCATCGAGCACCGCGACCTCGACGATGTCATCGCCCGTATCGGCGAACAGGCTCCCTATGATCAGCTTCAGCTTCAGCGGCTGAAGAAACGGAAGCTTGCGTTGAAGGACCAGATCACCCGGCTGGAAAGCCGGCTGCTGCCCGACATCATCGCATGACGGGGATCGCATGACGGCGACCGCCTGATCGCGTGCTTGCCCACCGGTGCTCCGATCCTATAATCGTCGTTTTTCCTCATCCAGCATATCGGGCCGCGACACGTGACCAGCGCCAATACTTCCCCAAACGTCGACTCCGGACGGAAGCCGCTGGTCGGCATCATCATGGGCAGTCAATCCGACTGGCCGACCATGAAGCACGGTGCCGATGTGCTGGAAGCCCTCGGCATCCCGTTCGAGGTCCGCATCGTCTCGGCCCACCGGACGCCCCAGCGCCTGTATGATTTCGCGTCGGGCGCCAGGGAGCGCGGGCTGAAGGTCGTCATCGCGGGAGCCGGCGGCGCCGCCCACCTGCCGGGCATGGCGGCGGCGATGACGCCGCTGCCGGTGTTCGGAGTCCCGATCGAAAGCCACTCCCTCAAGGGGATGGACAGCTTGCTGTCGATCGTCCAGATGCCCGGCGGCATCCCGGTCGGCACGCTCGCCATCGGCAAGCCGGGCGCCATCAACGCGGCGCTCCTCGCCGCGGCCGTGCTCGCGCTCAACGATCCGGCGGTCGCCCGGGCGCTGGACGACTGGCGGTCGCGCCAATCGGCGGCCGTTGCCGAAGCTCCGGTGGAGACCGCGCCATGACCGGCGAGACCATTCGCACCGTGGCCCCCGGCGGCACCATCGGCATGCTCGGCGGCGGCCAGCTCGGGCGCATGACGGCGCTCGCCGCCGCCCAGCTCGGCTACAAGACCCACGTCTTTTCTCCCGACGCCGACAGCCCCTGCGCCCAGGTGTCGGCCGCCGAGACCGTCGCCCGCTACAGCGACCATGAGGCGCTGGCGAAGTTCGCCCGCTCGGTCGATGTCGTGACGCTGGAGTGGGAGAACATTCCGGTCCAGACGCTGGCCTTCCTCGCCAAGTTCGTGCCCGTGCATCCCGGCCCCGGCGTGCTCGCCATCGCCCAGGACAGGCTGCTGGAAAAGGATTTCGTCAACCGCCTCGGCATTGCAACGGCACCGTGGGAGCCGGCCCGCTGCCCAGGTCAGGCGGCGACGGCCTATCAGACCATCGGCACGCCCTGCGTCATGAAATCGGCCCGCATGGGCTATGACGGCAAGGGCCAGATCAAGCTGACCGGCGACACGGCGCCGGTGGATGCCTGGAAGTCGATCGGCGGCGTCGATGCCATCGTCGAAGGCTTCGTCGATTTCGCGCTGGAAGTCTCGGTCATCGTTGCGCGCGGCCAGGACGGCGAGATGGTGGCCTATCCCGCCGTCGAGAACCGCCACGCCAACCACATCCTGGACGAAACGATAGCTCCCGCCGCGATAGCGCCGGAGACGGCGGCGGAGGCCGAAGGGGTGGCCCTGCGGATTGCGGACGCCTTGCGGTTCGTCGGCGTCCTGGCGGTGGAAATGTTCGTCACCCGGGACGGTGGCGTGCTGGTCAACGAACTGGCGCCCCGGCCGCATAACTCCGGCCACTGGACGATGGACGCCTGCGCGTCCAGCCAGTTCGAGCAGCTCGTCCGGGCCGTCTGCGGCCTGCCGCTCGGCTCGGTCGAGCGAGTCGCCGACGCCGTCATGAAGAACCTGATCGGGGACGACGTGGAAAGCTGGCCGGACCTGCTGGCGGAGCCCGGCGCCCGCTTGCACCTGTACGGAAAAGCGGAGGCGCGTCCCGGCCGCAAGATGGGCCATGTGACGCGCCTCAAACCCCTGGTGCGGGCGCCCTGACGGCGCCCGCTTCCATCCAGCCGGGACTTCGCCTCACTCGTGGGAGACGATCTCCTTATAGGCGTACCAGCTGGCATAACCGATCAGGGGCAGGGCCAGGGCCAAGCCGATGAAGGCGGTCGCTAGACCGGCTGCCGTGAACAGGACGATCAGTCCGGCCCAGCCCAGCATGGTCTGCCAGTTTTCCATCACGCCCCGGACGCTGGTGGCGACGGCGGTGAAGAGATCGGTGTCGCGGTCGAGCAGCATCGGGATCGACAGCGCCGTGACGGCGAAGACCACGGTGGCGATCACGGCGCCGATGATCGAGCCGACCACCAGGAAGATCAGCCCCTGTTCGGTGAAGAACACGGTATTGACGAAGCCTTCCAGGGTCGGCGGCTGATAGCTGAAGAACAGGGCGAAGACCAGCAGCGCCACCCGCACCCAGAACAGCAGCATCAGCATCAGCACCAGGCCGATGGCGGAGATCTGGCCGGCATTGCGCGCGAAGGCGCCGAAGGCATCGCTCAAACGAGCTTCCCGGCCCAGGCTGTGGAGCCGGCTGACTTCGTAGAGGCCGACTGCGACGATCGGCCCCATCAGCATGAAGCCGGCGATCAGCGGCAGCACGAGGTAGAAAAGACCGATCGAGGAAAGGCCGAGCACCAGCATATAGCTGACGGCGACCAGGGCCAGGCCGTAGCTGAGGCTGACGACCGGAGCGCGGCTGAAATCGCTCCAGCCTTCGGACAGCCATGCCCATGGCCGGTCCAATCCGACGCGGCGGATGTGCGGGATGGCGAAGACTTTGGTTACCGAGGTATGGTCTGGATCGGTGTCTCGATGGTTCGCGTAAGTCATCGGTGTCTCCCCCGGATGCCGGCATGCGGCGATTATATGCGACAATGTAGCGCATTCGAGCAAATGGGGAACACGAATCTTTGTGGTCACTTGAGATTTATCGTTCAAGCCTGTCGTTAACTAGACAGGGTCGTCTATTTTCTTGCCATCGATTTCCTTGGCGATCCTGGCCGCCTCGTCCTTTTCGCGGGCTCGCTGGTCCTTGGTGCGGCCGTATCGTGTCCTGTTCGCGGCGGCCTGCGCCTCGCGCGCCGCTTTTTCCTTCGCCTTGCGGAAGCGGTTCAGGTTAACGACGTCTCCCATGGCATGATCCCGCTCTGTTGGTTGCGTTCGCCTTAAAATCGCCTTGGCTTAAGCCGAAATTGCGATACGCGGCAATGGTGGTTTGCTTAAAGACGCTTGCTTCTTTAGCTTAGCGCAGGCAGCCGGTCCCGCATACTCGCCCGATTGGGCGGATAGGGGGTAAAGCTGGTACGACAGGCGCATGGGTGCGGATCTTGCGGCCTTCGGTGCTGACGGTACCCAGTACTGCCGGTGCCAAGTATTGACGGTGCGGAAACTACTATATCGAACGGTATCGGCGGAACTCGCGTGAAGAAGCTTCTCATCGGAATCCTGGCCGTTCTGCTGCTGGTCGTCGGCGCAATCTTCGTCATTCCCAGCCTGATCGACTGGAACACGTACAAGGCTGAGATCGCGGACCGG
>NZ_JCACHA010001059.1:0-5782 GCF_059503625.1 Skermanella sp. | reverse complement strand
GCGATGCGGGAGCGCAGCAGGTCGCCGAGGTTCCGCACCCGGTCCCAGATCGCATCCAGGCCCCAGCCCAGCGCGTAATCGACCGCAACTCCCAGGCCGATCTTCGCGGCGACGTTGCTTTCCCAGTTCTCGAACCGCCGGCCGTCGGCATGGATCTCATAGCGGTCGGGCGCCACCCAGGTCGCCGCATGATTGTCGAGGACGGGCGGCTCCAGCCGCTCCAGCAAGGTCTTCCGGACATACAGGAAGCCGGTGCCGCGCGGGGCTCTCAGGAACTTGCGGCCGGTCGCCGACAGCATGTCGCAGCCGAGTTGATCGACGTCGATCGGCATCTGGCCGGCGGTCTGGCAGGCGTCCAGCAGATAGGGGATGCCGTGACGCCGGGCAATCCGGCCTACGGCGGCCGCGGGATTGACCAGCCCGCCATTGGTCGGGATGTGGGTGATGGCGATCAGTTTCACGCGTCCGTCGATCATCCCGGCAAGGGCATCGACGTCGAGCTGGCCATGGCTGTCGTTGGGAATGGCCTCGACCACGGCGCCGGTGCGCCTGGCTACCTGGAGGAAGGGGATATAGTTGCTGGAGTATTCCGCCATCGACGTCAGGATGCGGTCGCCGGCGGCGAATGTCTGTGCCAGGCCGTAGAAGGCCATGTCCCAGCCGACCGTGGCGTTCTCGACGATGGCGACCTCTTCCCGCCGGCAGTTGAGCAGCGCCGCCACCGCATCGTAGGTGCGGCCGACCGCGTCGGCGGCCCTTGCCTCCGCCTCGTAGCCGCCGATCCGGGCCTCTAGGTGCAGGTGTCCGGTCACGGCGTCCAGGACGGGCTGGGGAATAAGGGCGGCGCCCGCATTGTTGAAGTGCGTGACATGGTTGACGCCGGGTGTTTCAGCCCTCGCGCGGTTCAAATCGATCATCCTGTCGGCCTCACCTTGTTTTCCTGAATCCGTGGTCGGACATGCGGTGTGGAGCCGGAACGGGCCTGTTCCGGAACACAGGCCCAGGCCCAGTGTTGAATGGCGGCAAATGGGGCATGGAGTATACCGGGATGAATCGCAATAACGACAATGACGACTTGAGAGCTTCGAGAGGACCGGAGCCCGGAACCGGTGCGTCCGACAGCAATGCCCAGAGCGGAAGCGAGGGGAACGCCGAACGCAGTCCGGACGAGATCGAGCGCGACATCGCCGATATCCGCTCCCGCATGGACCGCACGCTCGACGAACTCGAGTTCCGGCTGTCACCGGGGCAATTGACGTCCGGCGCCGTCGACCTGGTCAAGGACGTCATGCGCGGCAATCCCAGCCGGCTGGGCGACGCCATCCGCAACAACCCGATTCCCGTCGTCATGATCGGCATCGGGGCGCTATGGCTGGCCTTCGCGATGAACCGGCCGCAGCAGCCGCATGACGAAACGGGTCCCCGCCGTCTCAGCCGGCTCGGTCCCGATCAGATCGCCGAAGTGCTGTCGCCGCTGATCTCCGTAACGCTTCAGGGAGTGGACGGCCTGCGTCAGGCCGAAGCGAAGATTCTCGACAGCGACATCCAGGCGATCGTGCGCGAGATCGGCCAGCAGCACGAACGGGCGGCAGCGGCGCTCGACGCCGAGGTGCGCCGGCATGGCGCGACGCCGCTGGTCGGCGTCATGGCTCCCAGCCGTCCCCACCCGGCCTGGAGCGAATTGCGGCGGGCCTTGGTCACGGGCGAGGCCCCGGCCATCATCGCCGCTATCGAGAACGGCGAGGATTCGGCGCTCGAGTCCTTCCGCATGGCCCTTCACGCCGACCTTCCGGACGAAACCCGCGTAGTGGTCGGCGCGCATTTCCACGCCATCCAGCAGACCCACAACCGGATGAGCGCCCTCAAGAAGGCCACGTCATGAGCGGAGAGGTCTGACAATGCTTGGATTGAGCAAATCCGCCCACCGCGAAGTCATGGCGGATCGCTACATCGGTCCCAGCCAGGGGCGCAACAAGGGGAAGGACCGGGATCAGGCGCTGGCCCGCGGCGACGGCCGCGGACGCGAAGCCGACCATCCGCGCAAGATTCCGGCCAGAGGCTGGCGCGACATCCTGCTGCGGGTCAAGGACGAAACGTCCAAGGACAACATCTCCATGATCGCCGCCGGGGTCGCGTTCTATCTGATGCTGGCGATCTTCCCGATGCTCGCCGCCACCGTGTCGATCTACGGCCTCGTCGCCGATCCGATCGACGTGCAGCGGAACTTCGAAGCGATCGCCGGCGTGATTCCGGAGGAGGCACGCTCGATCATGGTCGATCAGTTGACCGCCGTGACCGCGGCCTCCGGCGGGCAACTGGGCTTCGGCGTGGTCTTGAGCATCGCGCTGACGCTGTGGAGCGCTTCGCGCGGGGTCATCGCCATGATCACGGCACTCAACATCGCCTATGACGAGAAGGAGTCCCGAAGCTTCTTCAGGCTCAACGCCATAGCGCTGGCACTGACGCTGGCGCTGATCGTCTTCATGATCGTCACCCTGGCGGTAGTCGTCGGCTTGCCGGTCGTGATCGGCTACCTGAACCTGGGCCAGACGGTCGAATGGGCGATCCGGCTGGCGCGCTGGCCGATCCTGGCCGTCGCCATCATCCTGGCGCTGGCCGTGCTCTACCGCTACGCGCCGGACCGCGATTCGCCCCGGTGGCGCTGGGTAAGCTGGGGAGCCATGGTCGCGACGGCGATCTGGCTGCTGGGGTCGGTCGCCTTCTCCGTCTATGTCTCCAATTTCGCCGATTACAACAAGACCTACGGCGCAATGGGAGCCGTCATCATCCTGCTGCTCTGGTTCAACCTGAGTTCCTTCGCGGTCCTGCTCGGGGCGGAACTCAATGCCGAGATGGAGCATCAGACGGCGCGCGACACGACGAAGGGCGCTGAGCGTCCGCTGGGGCAGCGCCGTGCCTATGTTGCGGACACCGTGGGACACAAGCCCTGAACGGCAGCCGCCGCGAAGCGGAAATCCATCGGATAGGCTAAGGCCGCCGTGGTATCTCTCTCAATTGTATTGGGTATTCGAGGTACTGCGGCGTCTGCCGCAACCATCGGCCACCCGGGCGCATTTTACCGGTGCTGGAACCGGGCGGTGCGGCATTCGCGTTGGCTGCCCATAGCGGCTTGAATGCAACACTCCTATGGAGGCAACAAGCGTAATACGGAAAGGATTCTGGATATATTTTGTTGATTCGCTAAGTATAGCCCTAGGTGGAAGTGGTAAAGCAGTGCCAGACAAGCATAGAATCGTTTAAGGCTCAAATTTTAAATTGTCGTGCGATTTCTGGGACCTGCCAACGGGCTTACGTCGATATTGTCCGGAGGCCAGGAGCCTTTTGTCTTTACCATTTCTTTCATACATGGGAATGTTGCAGTGCATTATAGGGTAATGCTACGCGGATGCTCTCGATCTCACCTTCGGTGAGAAGATGTGAATCAGCCGGTCTGCTGGCGTCCGGCAACCGGCGCGGGGAATTTCAGAATGCTCAATGACTTCCAGATTTCCGTAAAATCTGGTCCTGCTCAGAGAACGCGGGGGCAGCTTCGTTCGCTGCAGCCGGCTCTCTTCCAGTTCTTCGTCGACGCTACCGCAGTCTTTTGTTCTGTCCTGATCGCCCATATCGGCGTTCAGACCCTTTCTGCCGATGCTTTTGCGTTTTCTTTCGACGTCGCATACGAGGCCCAGGTCCTGGCCGGCATTCT
Source organism: Skermanella sp. (assembly GCF_059503625.1). NCBI lineage: Bacteria > Pseudomonadati > Pseudomonadota > Alphaproteobacteria > Rhodospirillales > Azospirillaceae > Skermanella > Skermanella sp. Next base: position 2,073 of record NZ_JCACHA010001059.1, on the reverse strand, counting down.
CCTGGTCGTCCCGGCGTTGAAGGGCATGGTCGGGCTGTATCCCGGGTATGGCATGTCGCCGGTGGAGCGGCTCCGCAGGCAGTTCATGATCCTGCTGGGCACGGTGGTCGGCGTCACGATCCTCGATCTGCAGTTCAACGATTCGCACTGGCTGAACTCCGGGCTCCTGATGGCTCTGCTGGTGCTGGCGATCCTGATATGGGTTTCCGATGCCCTGGGACGCGGCGTGCTGATGCGCCTGCGTCTTTGGGGGCGTCCCTGCGTCGTCGTCGGCGCCGGCAAGACCGGCGTCGACATCGTCCGGCGTCTCGGCCAGAACGAGCACTTGGGATACAATCCCGTCCTGTTCATCGACGAGGATCCCGGCCGCTGGGGAACGACGGTGGAAGGGTTGCCCGTCGTGGCGCCGAGCGGCAACTCCGTCGACGAACGGCTGGAGCGCTATGCGTCGGTCGGCATCCTCGCCGTGCCCCACGACCAGCCGGAACGCCTTCAGGAGATGATCGGCAATCTCCCGTTCTCCACCATCCTGGTGGTGCCGGAATGGAACGGGATTCAAACCGTCAATACGCGGGTGCGGGACTTGTCGGGCATCCTGTCCCTGGAGGTCCGGCGGCCGCTGGGGGCCAGCGTGACGCCGATGCTGAAGCGAAGCTTCGACATCGTAACCTCGGCGCTGCTCCTGCTGCTGGTGACCCCCCTGCTCCTGCTGATCGCGGCCGGCATCAAGCTGGACAGCCGGGGGCCGCTGCTGTTCCGGCAGTCGCGCTGGGCCGGCGGCACGCGGTCGTTCCGGGCGCTGAAGTTCCGCACGATGCATGTCGATGCGGAGCGGCTGCTGCAGGAGCTTCTGGAGGCCGATCCCGTGCTCCGCCACGAGTACGAGATGTACCACAAGCTGACGCGCGACCCGCGCGTCACCCGTTTCGGCCGCATCCTGCGGAAGCTCAGCTTCGACGAACTGCCCCAGCTCTGGAACGTCCTGATTGGCGACATGAGCCTGATCGGTCCGCGTCCCTATATGCCGCACGAACTGGTCAGATACCCGCACCAGCAGGACGTGCTGGCGCGCGTCCGCCCCGGTATCACCGGCCTGTGGCAGGTCTCCGGCCGTCACCGCACGACCTTCGAGCGGCGGCTCGAACTGGATGTCTACTACGTCGAAAACTACTCGATCTGGCTGGATCTGCACGTCCTCATGCGGACGGTGTGGATCGTGATGAAGGCGGACGGGGCGTAAGCCGGCTCGACCGGCCGGAGCTGTCGTCAACAAAAGAGCCGCCGGGCATTTCTGCCCGGCGGCTCTTTTCGTTTTCGTTACCGTTCGGGCTTCAGCTCGAGGACCGTTCGGCCTCCGCGGCGGCCGCGGCACGGCGGCGTTTCCGGTTGGCGCCGGTCACCAGGAACCATGCGACGATCCAGGGTTCGACCAGATAGCGCCTCCAGAACCGGGCCGGGTCGCTGAGCAGCCGGTAAAGCCATTCCAGCCCCAGGGGAGCCAGCCAGCGCGGCGCCGTCGGGACGGCGCCGGCGAAATACTCCATGCAGGCGCCGCAGGTGCCGATGCAGTTGGTCCGCAGGCTGTCCCGGTTGGCCGAGATCCAGTGTTCCTGCCGGCCCATGCCCATGCCCACGATCAGGATATGGGGCTCGAACCGGTTGATGTGGCCGACCACGGCCGCATTCCCGGCGCTGCCGGGACGGGCGTCGAAGTAGCCGTTATGGCCGTCGATCGCCAGATCGGGATACTCGGCGCGCAGGCGTGCCAAGCCTTCGGTCAGCACCTCCTCGGTGCCGCCCAGATAGTAGACGCGCCATCCGGAGCGCTGGGCGCGCTCCATCAGGGGCAGGAACCAGTCGATCCAGCCGGTCCGGTGCCGGCCGTTGAGAGGCAGCCCCGCTGCCTTCCCGAGCCAGATGATCGGCGTGCCGTCGATATGGACGCAGGTCTTCTGGTCTTCGTGAAGGCTGCGGAATACGTCGTCCTTGAACAGCTTGTACATGCCGTGAAGGTTCAGGCTGGCAATGACGACCTGATCCTTCGCGGCGACGGAACGATCCATTAGGGTGAAC
>NZ_JCACHA010001058.1:0-5796 GCF_059503625.1 Skermanella sp. | reverse complement strand
CCGCTCATCCGTCGGACCCTCATCGGCTTCCAGCCTCTCCAGCATGGCGGCGCAGCTCTCCAGCCAGTCGAGTTCCGGGTCGCCTCCCTCCGGCGCCACCGTGACCGCGTAAACTGTCCCTTCGTCATGATCGAAGCACAGGAAACGGCCGGGGAAGACCAGTTGCGCGTCGGGATGCGGCGACGAATGCGTCGCCTGCCAGCCGTCTCCCGTCCTCAGTTCGTACCCCAGGTAACCGACGAACCCGCCCTTGAACGGGAAAGGGGCCTGCTGCGCGTCGATATCGATGCCGGCCAGCCGCCGCTGGACGAAAGCCAGGATGTCCTCATCCGGACCGGGCATCGTGCCCGATCGGTGCGAATGGACGGATGCGTTAGGCCCGCCGTCGTCTCCCATGTAGGAGAAGCCGCCTGCCGGCAAAGCGGCGCCGTCGAGCCAGAAAGCGTTGGGAGACTTGGCGAACAGCAGCCTGAACGCCGCGGCCGGATCGACCGCGCCGCCGATGCGCCGGTATTGCAGACGCCATGCCGCAGGACCTTCCGCCAGGCGCTGCGTCGCCTTCGCCGCGTTCCGGCTTGCCCGTGGCCTGCCGCCCGAATGGCCGGCGGCGTATCGCGCCGTCAGGTCCCGGAAGTTCCGCAGCAGGGCATCGCCATGTTCCGACAGGATGGATTCGGGATGGAACTGCACGCCCCACAGCGGCCGGGCTTCATGCTCGACCGCCATGATCAGGCCGTCCTCCGTCCAGGCTGTCGACCGCAGCCCGGCGGGCAGGGGCGGGACCGCCACCAGCGAGTGGTAGCGCACGGCGCGGAACGGTGCCGGCAAGCCCTGGAACAGTCCGGAACCCGTGTGATGAATGCCGCTGACGCGGCCATGCATGGGGACCGGCGCCCGCTCGACACCGCCGCCAAGGACATGGCAGATCCCCTGGTGGCCCAGGCAGATGCCAAGGACCGGCGCCGTCTCTTCCCGGATCAGCCGGGCACAGATGCCGAAATCGGTATCCCGCTCCGGCGTGCCCGGACCGGGCGACAGGACGACGTTGTCGTAGTCCAGCCGCTGCAACGCGTCCCAGGACAACTCGTCGTTCCGGACGACCAGCGGCTCGCAGCCGTTCACCGAAGCCAGCAGATGGAAAACGTTGTAGGTGAACGAGTCATAGTTATCGATGATCAGCGTCCTCATCGATCCCGCCTCTTTTCCATCCAGGGAAGTCCCGCAAGCCCGCTATATGCCGGCTGGACAGGCCGATTTCACGCGGCGAATGGCGCTGCTCAAAAAGAACGCCCGCAAATCGAACGACTTGCGGGCGAGTTGAACAGGGAGGCTTCACGTCTGGGAGACGCTGAGTCCGAAGACCCAACCCTGAACGAGGTCCAGGGCGAAACAGCGAATATTGCATCGCAATATCCACAGCCAATTAATTGGTCATTTGCTGCTCAGATTCCATGCATGATTCGAGGAAGCGCCCATGCACCTTCCGCATGGCTTTGAAACGCAACGATTCGCTCAGAAAGCTGTCTCCGCTACTTTGCGCACGAGGAAGTCACGGAACGCGTCGATGCGCTTGGAATGACGCAGTTCCTCGGCGTAGACGAAGTAGGTCTCGACCTTGGGACCGTTCAGTTCCGGCAGGACGCGGACGATGTCGCGGCTGCCCTCGACCATGTAATCCGGCAATGCGGCCATGCCCAAACCGCTCTCCACCGCCTTGAAGATCGCGTATACATTGTTGACGCGCATGATGGGGTTCCGGGTGCCCTGCGGCGGGTCGCCGGCGTCCAGCAGCCAGTTGATGTTGGAAATCGGGGCGCGCATGTCCGTCGGGTAGGCGATCAGGTCGTGATTGTCGAGTTCCTGGACCGTCTTGGGCACGCCTTTACGTTTCAGGTAGCTGACATGGCCGTAGACGTGGAACCGTATCGTCATCAGGTGACGCTGAATCAGGTCGGGTTGCCTGGGCTGCGTCATGCGGATGGCGATGTCGGCTTCGCGCATGCCCAAGTCGAGTTCCGTGTCGTCCAGCAGCAGGGAAAGCTGGATGTCCGGGAACTTCTGAAGGAACTCGCGGGCGCGCGGCGTCAGCCACGTCGTGCCGAAGGCCACCGTGGTGGTGATCTTCAGCGGCCCTTTGGCGTGCTCGCGGCTCTCCGTCAGCATCGCCTCGGTCATCGACAGCTTGGCGAAGACGTCGCGGGCCGTCTTGTTGAGCAATTCGCCCTGCTCGGTCAGGATCAGACCGCGCGCGTGCCGGTGGAACAGCGGCACGTTCAGGCTTTCCTCAAGCGCGCTGATCTGTCGGCTGACAGCGGATTGACTTAAATTGAGGCTTTCGCCGGCATGAGTGAAACTGCCGGCTTCGGCCACCGCGTGGAAGACCCGAAGCTTATCCCAGTCCATGAATCGTCCCGTTCATCGGCGAACGGAGGAAACCCGTCCGTCGCATCGTCTTGGCCGGCGGCGCTGCCGGCCCTGCGATGATATACCGCGCCGTACGGCAAGGCCACGCCAGTTAGGCCTGAAAAAGCATGATTCCTGGTCAACCGTCACGAAAATGCCAGTTTCGGGCAAGGGGAAGACCCCTTGCCCCATCCGGTCCGGTCATTCCCAGGCACCGATCATCTGCGGATTTGCCGCTTCACGAAGCGCCTCCTCCGGCGATCCCTGGTGTTCGGCCAGGAACTTCTCCGCTTCCAGCGCCGCCATGCAGCCCATTCCGGCCGCCGTGACCGCCTGCCGGTAGATCTTGTCCTTGACGTCGCCGGCCGCGAACACGCCCGGCACGTTGGTAGCGGTCGAATCGGGAGCGGTCAGGATATAGCCTTCGGGATCGGTCTTTACCTTCCCCTGGAAGATCCTGGTCGCGGGATCGTGGCCGATCGCGATGAAGACGCCTTCGACCGGCAGGGTCGAGACCGCGTCCGTCTTGATATTGCGCAGCTTCAGGCCGGTAACGGCCTTGGGCGAATCGTCGCCGCCTTCGCCCAGGATCTCGTCGACGACGGTGTCCCAGACCACCTCGATCTTCGGATTGCGGAACAGCCTTTCCTGCATGATCTTCTCGGCGCGGAACTGGTCGCGCCGGTGGATCACCGTCACCTTGGACGCGTGGTTGGTCAGGTACAACGCTTCCTCGACCGCCGTGTTGCCGCCGCCGACCAGCGCTATCTCCTTGCCCCGGAAGAAGAAGCCGTCGCAGGTGGCGCAGGCGGATACCCCGGCGCCGGCGTAGGTGCGCTCGCTCTCCAGGCCCAGCCAGCGCGCCTGGGCGCCGGTCGCGATGATCACGGTATCGCCGGTATACAGGTCGCCGCTGTCGGCCTTCGCCTCGAACGGGCGCTTGGAGAAATCGACCTCCGTGATGACGTCGAAGAACATCTCCGTTCCGACATGCTCGGCCTGCTTCTGCATCTGCTCCATCAGCCAGGGACCCTGGATGACGTCGGCGAACCCCGGAAAGTTCTCGACGTCGGTGGTGATCATGAGCTGCCCGCCCGGCTGCAAGCCCTGGACCAGGATCGGCTTCAGGTTGGCGCGCGCGGCGTAGATCGCGGCGGTGTAGCCGGCCGGGCCGGCGCCGATGATCAGGACCTTGGAATGATGATGAGCAGGCATGCGATGAAAGCCCCGGATTCTGATCTGAAATGGATGGAACGGATCGTAACTTATGGCCGCTTGAACATGGGCAGGGAGGGTTCCCCCGTCAACCGGACGCTTTCAGCCAGCCCGCCTGGGTGCTTCGATCCGCTGCCCCGTCCGCTCCTCCAGCCGCCGCCTGATCTCGGCGCCGACGATGGCGGTATCGTCCGGCGGCTCGTAGCTCCAGTGGTCGAGTTCGCCGGTGAACGGCCGGATGATCCCGGCTTCCTTCAGCGCCCGGTGAAAGGTCTGGAACTTGGGCGATCCTCCGTCCAGCTCGATGATGTAGACCGGCTTGCCGGTCGAGCAGGCTTCCGACACCATCGACACGCTGTCGCTGGTGACGACGATCACGTCGGCCAGCGCCAGGAAGGCGAAGTACGGGTTCTCGCCCTTGCCGTCCCAGACGACCGACGGCACGTCGGCCATGCGCGCCCGCAGGATCGCCTCGTTGTCGGCGCCGGTCCGGCGCGACGGGGTGACCAGCAGACCGGCGCCGTGCTGCTTGGCGAGGTTCGCCAGCTTCTCCGCCACGTCGCCCATGATGACCGGGGTCATGCGGAACAGCTTGTTGGTGCCGCCGATCAGCACGGCGATCCGGGGGTGCGGCAGGTGCTCGTAAGCCGGCCCCAGCCGCTCCGCCGCCGCCGCCAGCTTATCCGGCGTGATCAGGTGCAGCGCGCCGCGCGTCGTGATGACGTTGGGGCCGCGCAGGCGATCGTGCTCCGGCACCACGACCAGATCGAGCAGGCGCGGCGGGATCTGCGGGTCCTGGAGATGCACCGCGAAGGTCTTGCCCCGGCTGGCGCGCCGGACGCCCAGGGCCGGCGTCACGGCGGCACGGCCGCAGCTGATCAGCAGGTCGGGCCACGGCGGCTCCAGCGCGTCGCTGCCGGGCGCGGTCGAGTGCCGCGGTCCCAGCCGGAAGAACGGGCTGAGCTGCTTCCACGGCGTGCGCAGCGTCACTCGCTTGATGACCGGGGTGATGCCGACCGCCTCGGCCAGTCCGATGCACTGGTTTTCCATGCCGGCCTTGCCGTCGCTGACAACCCAGCAGGTTAGATTTTGCACGATCGCGGGCCTTCTTCGTTGCTGACCGGTGACGGGGCCGTGGTCGGGAATAGCACATTCCGCCTATTATAAAGTTTCGCACTTGTAAGGCGGCTTGGACTTGGCGTAAACCAGTGGTCTGTGTAATATCCTTTCCAATTCATCCCTAGAGGCTACAAGAGAAAACCATGCGGCGAGTCAAACTCGACCGGATTGACCGGCGCATTCTGCGCGACCTTCAGGCCGATGGTCGCATGACCAACGTCGAACTCGCGCGGCGTGCCGGCATCTCGGCTCCACCCTGCCTGCGGCGCGTCCGTGCCCTGGAAGAGGCTGGTTTCATCCGTGGCTACCATGCCGATATCAACCCCGAAGCCCTCGGTTATGGCGTGACCGTGTTCGCCCATGTCGGGCTGACAAGCCAAGCCGAAGCGGACCTAAAGAAATTCGAGGAGCTGGTCAATAGCTGGCCGCTGGTGCGCGAGTGCAACATGCTCGCCGGCGAGACGGATTTCCTGCTGAAGATCGTCGCGGAGGACTGGGATTCCTACCAGCGCTTCCTGACGACCAAGCTGACCAGCGCCCCCAATGTCAGCCATGTCAAGTCGGCCCTCGCCATCCGAACGTCCAAGTCGCAGCCCGGCGTTCCGATCGACACCGAGATCGGCGACCTGCCGGACGAGGACGAACTGGAGGAGGAAGAGTAGGCGGTTCCGCCGCCTACTCCTTAATTGCAGCACGTTGTTGTGGTGAGATGTACCGTCAACTGATTGTCACAATCCTCCAAAACAAAAATGCGGGCCAAGGCCCGCATTTTTCATTTCAGCCGAGTGACCGACCAAGCCCGTATCAGCGGAACTCGACCTTTACGACCTCGTAGCTCTTCGAACCGCCGGGGGTGGGGACCTCCACCATGTCGCCGACGGTTTTGTTGATCAGGGCGCGGGCCAGCGGCGAGTTGACCGACAGCAAGCCGGCCTTGATGTCGCTCTCGTCCTGGCCGACGATCTGGTACGTCGTCTCTTCGTCGGTATCTTCGTCGGCCACCGTGATCGTGGCGCCGAACTTGACGGCGCTTCCGGACAATTTGGAGACGTCGATCAC
>NZ_JCACHA010001057.1:0-5798 GCF_059503625.1 Skermanella sp. | reverse complement strand
CGTCGGCCCAGGTGCTGTGGCGCAGGAAGCCTTCGAAGTCGCCGTACTTGTCGGCCTGCCCGTCGATGACGTAGCGCTTGACCAGCGCATCCAGGTTGTTGTCCAGCAGCTTCTCGAAATAGCCCTTCATCGAATGGTCGTCGGGCGTGATATAGGCCGCGTCGCTCATGTCGCGCCACGTCCAGGCGCGGCTGCGGACCTGGTCGAAATCGACGAAGCCCTGTTCCTGGCCCCGGTAGTGCGGCGCGAACGACGCGACGCTGTAGGCCGTCTGGGCCATCAGCTCGTCCAGATGATATTGCGAGCCGGTGACCAGATAGGGCAGGTAGCTGAGGGCGGGCTGGTGGGCGGTGTCGATGGCCCAGCCGGCCGGCTTGCCGTCGGAGAAGCCGTTGGTCAGCCCGTCGTCGCCGAACTGCGGCCAGTTGGTCCGTCCGTCCATCCACAGGTTGGGGTGGTCGTCGATCCGCAGGTAGTCTCCGGTCGCCTCGTCGCGGTAGTGCCACGGGATGCTGCCGGCGGCGTCGGCATTGGCGAGCATGGTCTTCTGCGCCTGCTCGTCCTGGCTTGCCAGATAGCGGGCGTTCCAGATCGGCATGATGCCGAGGTCGCCGCGCCCGCCGACCTGCGACATGTCCCTGGCGATCATGGCGCTGCCCATGGGATCTGTATCGGCCCCGGACGGCAGGGCCACGCTGCCGGGGGAAACGCCCATGGAGCTGTCGATGTCGACCACGGCGCCGGTCGACTTCATGTAATCGACGTCCTGGGCGACATGGATGTCGGGCCGGTTCCCGGACCAGACTTCCTCGTGCCAGCGGCTGTTGCGGAAGTGCTCGATGCCGTCCTTGGCATAGGCCGTCTTGCCGTGGTCCAGGACCTCGATGTCGTAGTCGTAGAAGTTCTGGAGACCGCCCTGGTACGACGATTCGACGCCCATGACGACGTCGGTGCGGACCGATCCGTCCTTGAAGGCCCGGATGTCCAGGGTCACGTCGAGATGGTCGTTGAGCGCCGTGACCACGCGGTATTCGGAGGCGAGCGGTCCGCTCATCCAGGTCTTCAGCGTGCCGTCGCCGGCGGCTTTGGCCAGTTCGGCGGCGGCATCGACCTTGAAGCGGGTGACCGAGCCGTCGGAGTTCTTCAGGTCGACGTTGACGTCGACGTCGTAGCCCCTGGCGATGATGTCGTCCGGCCGGATCGCAGCACCGTCCGGTCCGCCGCCGGCCTTCCTGAGCATGGCGCCGGCGGTTTCTCCCGCCGCCAGGCCGGGCTGGTCGATGGTCAGGATGGCGTGCCGGACCGAGCCGTCCGGATGGGTCGCCTTGACGTCCATCTGCACCGGCACGTCGCGTCCGCCGATCACGGCCGTCAGGTGCTGGCCGGCGCCCAGGTCGCCCGGGCGGAAGACATGGCCGAAGGTGACTTCTCCCGGTCCCTGCGCGCTGTCCGTATTGTTCTGAAGCTGCACCGCCACGATCTCGCCCGGCCCCGAGGCCGAGGGCAGGTCGGGCGCCTGGAGCACGCCGCCGGGAGCGGAAACCTTGACGATCGCCGGCGGCGGCGTCGTGGCGGCAGCCGGAACGGGCGCGCTCGCCGGTGCGGCGGCGCCGGTTTCGGGGACAGCGGCCGTTTCGGACAGGGAAATGGTTGCCATTGTGCTGATACCGGGGTTCTCTTGGTTTGAAGCCGTCCGTCACTGACCGGCGGTCTGGACGAAAACATCGTCTGATCTTTTCGGAGCATAAAATAAGCACAATCCAAGTCTGCCCTTGGACAGTGAACACAAGTTCACATCCAGTAACGACCTGTGTGCTGACCTTGCCTTACTCCGGGATTGAGTTCTTCTTGGTGCTCGGCAGCATCTTCCGTCTCAGGTGACCGACAAATTCTTTATCGATGCAATTTGCGGAAAGTGCCAGTGACACTATCGTGGTCCGAAGAGTGACCAAATTGGGATATGTGTCACAGTCCACTGAATTCTTTGTCCATTTTTCGCGGTGCAGCAAGATAGTGTATGGCGCCCCGGTGGACCGGTGGTTACAGTTTTCACGACGCGATCCTTACCGACGCGATCCTTACCGACGTGACCGAGGCGGCTGAGAAGAGGCGGTTAATCATGCGGGTCATGAACCAGGCCGAAGTGCCCGAGAAGGACTTCCCACTCCGCGACGACATCAGGCTGCTGGGGCGCATCCTGGGCGACACGATCCGCGAACAGGAAGGCGAAGAGGTCTTCGGCCTTGTCGAAAGCGTCCGCCAGACATCGATCCGGTTCCATCGCGACGACGACGCGGTTGCGCGGCAGGAGCTGGAAAGCCTGCTGAACGGCATGACGCCGCGCCAGACCACCCGCATCGTCCGGGCCTTCTCCTACTTCTCCCATCTGGCGAACATCGCCGAGGACCAGCACCATATCCGGCGCACCCGCGCGCACGATCTGGCGGGATCGGCCCCACGTCCCGGAACGATCGGCCACGCCCTGAACCGCGCCTTCGAGGCAGGCATCCCGGCGGACCGGCTGCGCGCCTTCTTCGCGGAAGCGCTGATCTGCCCTGTCCTGACCGCCCATCCGACGGAAGTCAGGCGCAAGAGCTCGCTCAACCGCGAACTGGATCTGGCGCATCTGCTGGCGGCGCGCGAGCACGGCCGGATGACCCCGGACGAGGAAGCCGCCTGCGACGAGGCGATGCGGCGGGCCGTGGTGACCCTGTGGCAGACCAGCCTGCTGCGCTGGACCAAGCGCACGGTGATCGACGAGGTCCAGAACGGCGCGTCGTTCTACGACCAGACCTTCCTGCGCGAGCTGCCGCGCTTCTACGCGCTGCTGGAGGACCGGCTGGCCGCCGACCCGTCCTGGCAGGGTGCGGAGGTTCCGCCCTTCCTGCGCATGGGAAGCTGGATCGGCGGCGACCGCGACGGCAATCCCTTCGTCCAGGCCGACATCGTGGCCCAGGCGCTGAAGATCCAGGGCACCCACGCGCTGAGCTTCTACCTGGAGGAGCTTCATGCGCTGGGCGGAGAGCTGTCGCTGAACCGGCGGAACGTGCCGTTCTCCGACGCCCTGCGGGAACTGGCGGACCGCTCGCCCGACCGTTCGCCCAACCGGCAGGACGAGCCGTACCGCCGCGCGATCACCGGCATCTACGCCCGGCTGGCCGCGACCGCGCGCGGCTTGGGGCATGCCGAAGTGCTGCGTCACGCGGTCGGCGAGGCGCCGCCCTACGCCGAGGCCGCCGAGCTGAAGGCCGAACTGGACGTCATCCACGACAGCCTGATGAAGAATGGCTCCGCCATCCTGGCGCGAGGCCGGCTGCGCTACCTGCGCCATGCGGTGGCGGTGTTCGGCTTCCATCTGGCCGGGCTCGACCTTCGCCAGAATTCCGACGTCCACGAGCGGACGGTGGCCGACCTGCTGGAGGCGGCGGCGCCGGGCACGGCGTACCGCGAGCTGGACGAGGACGCGCGGATAGAATTGCTGCTGACGGAATTGAAGACGGCGCGGCCGCTGGTTTCCCAGTTCGTCGATTATTCGGAGGAGACGCTGTCCGAACTGGCGATCCTGCGGACGGCGGCGGAGGCGCACCGGCGCTACGGGGCGGCTTCGGTCCCGAACAGCGTCATCTCCAAGGCGGACGGCGTGTCCGACATCCTGGAAGTGGCGCTCCTGCTGAAGGAGGTCGGGCTGCTCCGGCCGCCGGGCGGCGTGCTGGCGGTCAACATCGTCCCGCTGTTCGAAACCATCGACGACCTGCGCAACTCGACCGGCATCATGGACCGGCTGCTGGGGATACCGGAGTACCGGCGGTTCCTGGAAAGCCGTGGAAATGTCCAGGAAGTCATGCTGGGCTATTCGGACAGCAACAAGGACGGCGGATTCGTCACCTCCGGCTGGGAGCTTTACAAGGCGGAGATCGGGCTGGTCGACGTGTTCCGCCGGCATGGGATCAGGCTGCGCCTGTTCCACGGCCGCGGCGGCTCGGTCGGCCGGGGCGGAGGTCCCAGCTATCAGGCGATCCTGGCGCAGCCGGGCGGGGCGGTGCAGGGACAGATCCGCATCACCGAGCAGGGCGAGACGATTTCCGGCAAGTATTCCAACGCCGAGGTCGGACGGCGCAACCTGGAAACGCTGGCTGCCGCGACCCTGGAAGCGACGCTGCTTCAGCCGGACAGGGCGGCGCCGCGCGAAGACTATCTGGCGACGATGGAGGAGCTGTCGGCGCATGCCTTCGGGGCATACCGCGATCTGGTCTACGGGACGGAGGGGTTCGAGAACTACTTCTGGGAGTCCACGGTCATCACCGAGATCGCCGGCCTGAACATCGGCAGCCGGCCGTCATCCCGCAAGAAGACGCGCAGCATCGAGGACCTGCGGGCGATCCCCTGGGTGTTCAGCTGGGCGCAGTGCCGCCTGATGCTGCCGGGCTGGTACGGCTTCGGCTCGGCGATCCAGGCCTATCTGGCGGACCATCCCGACGACGGGATGGATACGTTGAAGGCCATGTACAAGGACTGGCCGTTCTTCCAGACGCTGCTGTCCAACATGGACATGGTGCTGGCCAAGAGCAACATCGCCATCGCGTCGCGGTACGCGGAGCTGGTGACCGACGTGGATCTTCGTCACAGGGTGTTCAACCGCATCCGGGCGGAGTGGCAGGCCTCGGTCGACGCCCTGCTGACGATCACGGGGCAGGAGGTCCTGCTGGAAAGCAATCCGCTGCTGGCGCGGTCGATCCGCAACCGCTTCCCCTACCTGGACCCGCTGAACCACGTCCAGGTGGAACTGCTGAAGCGCCACCGGACCATTGCGGCGGAGGAATACGTGCTGCGGGGGATTCAGTTGACGATCAACGGCATCGCGGCGGGGTTGCGGAACAGCGGGTGAGGGCATCGGGATAGGGGCAGGGGGGCATCCTTGCCTTCTATTGCAGGGTGCCGTTGTTGCTGGAGAGGGAGGCGGAGGTCACGTTCCTGTTGTTCGGCAGGACCGATATCCGGGTGAAGGTCATCTTGCTGGTTCCGGGATCCGTGTTGATCGCCACCATGCCCATGTCGATGTCGCTGAAATAGATGATCGTCGATATGCAGCCGTTCAGAAAGCCGCCGCCGTGGAACAGGTTGTCTCTCCGTATCTTCAGCATCAGGAGGTTGGTGAGGGAGCAGTTCTTGCCAAGCACCTCCGTCCCGATCAGCTTCAGGATCTCCTTCAGCTTATCGTTCTTGCCCCGCTGGCTCGCCTCGATGAATTCCCGGTTGGAGGCGACGTGATCGAAGAAGAAATTGTAGACGGCGCCGAAATCCTCCGCCTTGACGAGCATCGTCTTCAGCTCGTCGAGTTTCGCTTTGTACCCGCTCATGATGGCCTTCAGGGAACTGGGGTGTCGCCGGTCGCATCGCCGATACTTCGCTGAAAGCCGGAGCGGATGCAATGCATGCCGTTGTGTTGCGGCGGCGTTGCGGCGGAAAGCCGCGATCCGGTGAGGTGGCGTGCAGCTCCATCCGCCGGGCAGGTCCCGCTCGACGCATTCATCTCCGGTAAGGACGAAAGGACGGGTGCGGAGACCCGGTGATTTGCTCGATGAGAGTCCGGAGGCGGTCTTGGAAGCATGCCGCCGGACGCGGGGGCAACATCTTCAATCCCGGTTTTGGAGACGCCGATCCGACACGGTTTGCTCCGATGCGGCTCCCTGCCGCCATTCAGAATTTCGCCCCCGCCTCCTTGAAGCGGCGCGCCAGCTCAAGCCTGCCCCGGCAGAGGCGGCTCATCAGCGTGCCGACGGGGATGCGGAGGACGGTTG
>NZ_JCACHA010001056.1:0-5805 GCF_059503625.1 Skermanella sp. | reverse complement strand
GTCCTGACCTGTGCGTCGCACTTCATTTCCACCCTGCGAAAAAGAAGAACTGTTTCCATGCGCATTCTTCGCTCCACACTCTTCGTGACGACCGCCCTTCTGTTCTGCGCCTCATCCGCCCTGGCGCAAAGCTCCAAGCAGGGAGTGCTCGAGATCGAGGGCCCGCTCGAGGCCGCGACCGCCGAGAACGGCGCCACGACGGTCAAGGTCATGGGTCTTACCGTCAAAATCCTGCCGGAAACCAAATTAGCATCCCCGACAGCCAAGCTGAAATACGAGGATCTGGCGAACGGCCCCGCCTTGCCGGGTCGGGCCGAGCCTGGCTTTCTCAACGGCAAAGCCATTGTCACGGGAACGCGGGATGCAACCGGCCTGTATGCCCAGCAGCTCTTCGTCGAACCAGCCGAGCATCACCTGATCGGCACCGTGACGAAGAACGACGCGACCGGCTTCGAGGTCGAGGGCAAGCCGGTCATTCTACTGCCCTCATCTCCGACAGCCAGGCCCTACCCCGACACGCCTCCCGCCCCGGGAACGGCACCGGTTGCCTATGATGCCCGTATGCCGGGCCAGAAGACGAAGAACGCGGCCGGGTTCGAAATACCGCCGGCTTCCGTGCCGGTCGGTGCCGACATCGTTGTGGCCGGGTATCATGTGCCAAGCCCTGCTGGCACGGGTCCGGGCACCTTCTACGCCTACTCCGCAACTGCGACCGGCGATGACGCCAGCCAGACGCCGCGGGTGAGCATCCTTCGCGCCGAGTGCCGGCAGCGCGCCGCCGACCGGCTCGAGTGGGATGTCCGGGGCGCCACGACACCGACCAGCGGCACCGTCACCCTCCTCAACGGTGCGGGTTCGGTGCAGTACGGCACCGCCACGGTGACCGCCGATGTCTCTGACCCGGGCAAGGGAGTTTACCGGTTCAAGGCCGAAATCAAAGGCGTGACGCAGCAGTGTCCGGCGGATGTGCTGGCAAGATACACGGTCTCCGGCAAGACCTACACAGCCACGGCAGCGGTCGAGCGCCGATAACACTTGGCTGGCCCGCGGTCTGACCGGATCGCGGGCCTTCTTTCATTCCGCCAGCAGCAACATGCCTTCCAGCATCGGCATTCGATAGGAGATCCGATGTTGCGGCCACTCGCTACCAGCCGATCGGTCCAGGCAGCCCCGGCTCATCTTTCACAAGACCGGGATCCATGGTGCGCAAAATCAACGGGAATATACCGGTCTCTGGATCGTCATAAGAGAGTGACCGAGCGTTGGCGAGCCCGAGGAAGGAAAGATGGACCGAATTGACCAGTACCGTACCCCAAAGTCTCCGGCACTAGCCCGCCGCTTCAGGAGCGATATGGGCGGATCATCGTAGCTGTCCTGAAGGCACAAAATGGTTTAGTTTTCTCACAACTATCTACTGAAAATGTGAGCCTACATGACTATCAATGTTACAGGCAGTACCGTCTTCTCTAGATGCAAAATATGGCATTGCGGAGTACCGCTGTGCGCCGTTGGGCGCCGGTTTGCATGCCGATCGCCTCTCCGATCGACCGAACCGTGAGAAAAATCGAAGTCGACGGTGGGTAGGTTTAGGTACCTGAAAGCGTCATGGAAAGAGAAGTCAGTCACGCCTCAAACTATATAAAAATTTTCGCGTTTGTTTCTTGAAAGATTGAAACAGACAGCTCTGCGTTACAAATGTATGATGAGACGGGTTTTGCCCGATTCTCCGGAGAAGGTTCATGCTTAAACTGGTCAGTGGCGAGCAGAGCAGCAGTATTCCACATGATATTCCCGATGAATGCCTGATCATGGCCTACGTCGATGGAGAACTGGATGAGGCAGGTCGCCGCTATGTGGAAACGCTTCTGAAATCCAGCTCAGAGGCCCGCCAGATCGCAGAGATGATGCAGTTGAGCTGCACGCTTGTTCGATCGGCATTCCCGAAGGCAGCGGACGACAGTGCTTGCTCATCCTAGCCGCCGTATAATCTACAGGCGGCACTTCCTGGGGTGTATACAAGCCTGGGCGAGAACGAGGTTCGGCTCTCGCACGACTTGGGCGTGAGGTGGAAAACTGAAGGTGTGACAGGTGCAACGGGCAGGGCTTGGCGATCATCAGGGTCGGCTCTGCCTCATGCCATTTCATAGCCGCTGTTCCCCCGCATTACGTTCAGATGTTGAAGCCACCGATCTTGCAGAACCGTCATGACCATGCGCTCCGCAATGACCGTCCATCTACCCCATCTAAATACGCTTGCGGAGCCAGACCGGATCACTCAGGGCAGCATTTATTTGCCTTAACCTTCGCATCTACAGAATCAGCATCCCTGCCGGCATCGGCAGAGGAGAGATGGATCTGGAAATCCAAACAGCGGATTAAGCGCAGGAGTTCTGTTCGGGTTCGGATCGCCTCGCCAATCCGCCGCCTAGGCCATTTGCGCGGCCGCCCCGAATGTGAGGCAGGAGTGAGTCGCCGCTCCAATACTGCACACTGAGCATCGGTCAAATTGCTTGGCAAATCCAGCCCGCTTCGCGCATGAAGGGCGCTCTGCCGGCGCGGTTATGCAGGCGGATAAGGCCGTGAGGGTGGCGTCGCCAGCGTGAGCAGGTTGCCGTCGGGATCACGCACCTGCGCCAGCGTGGAGTAATCGCCCTCAATGTCGTCCCCGAGCACAATCCCCAGGTCGTTCAATCTACGGCGCTCGGCCGCCACATCATCAACAACAAGGAACACGACACCCCTGTCGGCTATCACACTGTCGGTTGAAAGCACTACTCCGCCCTGATCGAAGAACTCCCACTGCACCATCGAGGCCATCGGCCGAAAATCCGGTCCGCGCCCGAGCAGCTTCGTATACCAGCGTTCGGCCGCCGCAAGATCTGTGGTGAGCAGGACGCTATAGATCCCCTGAAGGTCCATTTGTTCTCCTCCGGACAGGATTTAGTGTAACACTTGTTCGATCAGAAGGATTTCCATGACATCTGGGGCGGAAGCGGACGGCCGCCTCGTTTCAGTCAATGGATACGCACTGCGGCTCATGCGCTTCGATCATCATACCGGATAGCCTATGAGTGTCTATGCAGCCGTTCAAGTCGAAAGTAGACTATCGATAAACAGCGTTGGCTGCTCTCCGAATGCGGACAGCAACAGGATAGCAGGCACCTGATGTCAACCCCGCAACCAAATACTTGCTTTCAAGCAGGATGGCTGTGCCGTAGAAATGACAACCGAAAGATCACTCTCTTTATTGTAGATAGGATCCGCATAAAAGCGATATGTAGCATAAGCTGGCTATACCTTTCCAGACATAGCCGGAATAAGCAACTAGCAGATTGTGGTTTCTTTTTATAATATTTCTTCAAGTTTCGTTTGCTCCGGATAGGATCCCCTGAGGCACCTCGTGCAGTATCGTGACCCTTGGAGGAGACTTGACGAAAATGGCGGGACCGTGAAAGAAAAATTGGTGTCCATTCTGCCCAAGATGCAGAGATTTGCGCATACACTTACGGGATCGCGGGATGACGCGGATAATCTGGTGCAGCGGGCATGTGAGCGCTTCCTCAGGACTCCGGAAACACCCGACAAGGTGGCGCGACTGGAAAACTGGATGTATCGTGTGATCCACAACGCCTGGGTCGACGAGAACCGCAGCATGCCCACGAAATATCCTGATCCCCTGGAGACTGATGGCGAGATCGCCGGCAAGGGCGGAGGGCATAGCGTCTCCGAACCGCCCAACCTGACCCGTGTCCGATTGGAAATGGCTCGCCTGCCGGTGGAACAAAGAGCGGTTCTGATGCTTGTCTGCGTTGACGGACTGAGCTATCAGGAGGCGGCCGGCGTTCTGTGCATTCCGGCAGGGGTTCTGGCGAGCCGCTTGAGCCGAGCCCGTCTGGCACTGGCGGAAAAGCTGCGCCAGTCAAACGATGGTGAAGCGCCCCAGGCGGACGGAAAGACCGGTTGATTCCTGAGACCGCCTGGGTCCGGGCAGCGGTTTCAGCAGATCCGCAAGTGCCGGCGAGCGGCCACGGTGCGGCAGGGGTGACGAAGCCTCTTAAAATGTCATGCCGCCAACTGACAGATGCGAGCCCGGTGACGGATCCCGCACGGAAATATCATGATCCACCTGACCGATGAAATCCTTGTCGCCTACGTGGACGGTGAACTATCCGAGGAAACCCGCCGGCAGGTGGAATCCCTGATCGCCCGGGACGCTGAGGCGCAGTCCAAGGTGAAGGTTTTCCGCGACACCGCGGCACTGCTGCGGCTTGCCTTTTCCGAGCCTGAACAAGCGGATAATGTCGTCCACCTGCAGGTCCGCCCAGAGAAAGATTACCTGCCACGCCGCTCCTGGACCGGGAGCGCCGCAGCTGCCGCAGCCGTGATTCTTTTTCTGGCCGGCGTCGGCTTCATCATCACCAGGGGCGGGGCTGATCGGGCCGACTTCATGGCGGACGTTGCAGCCTACCATTCGGTCTACGCGCAGGAGACGGAGCATCTGGCGGAGGTCCCAGCATCCCGCAAGGACCATATCGAGGAGTGGCTGGGTTCGCGGATCGGCCGGACGCTGACAGTTCCCAACTTGACGAGTGAGGGCTGGGTATTCGAGGGCGGCCGTCTGCTGGCGGAGGGGGACAAGCCGATCGCTGAACTGCTCTATACATCCCCCGGCCGGCAGCCGATCGCGCTGTGCATCACGCACTCGGACCAGCCGAAAAGTCCGCCCACCCACTATGATCCGGGGCACGGGATGAACGCAGTGGCCTGGGACGCCGGCGGACATCTCTACATCATCGTGGGCGCCCTCAGTGACGCGGAACTCGACACGCTGACCGACAAAGTCAGACGCCATTTCCAGATCGCCTGACCGCCGCTCACGGCCTCTTCGAAATCGGCCAGCCAGCATGAATAATTCGCTTCACAACGGAATAACTATCCTTGCTATCCGTCATCACTTCAGGTCCGGCTCGCCAGCGGAGTTATGCTGCCGGTCCTTTCCAATGTGCTGGAGGAAGTCATGACAAACGCCCGCCACCAGGCCGGCAACCGCGGAGCAGGCCGGAAGCGCCCCGCGGCGCCCGCTGGCTTCACGCTTCTCGAGCTGCTGGTCGTTCTTGTCATTTTGGGACTGCTGGCCTCGGTGACGGCCCCGGCGGTCGCGCGATACCTGAGCGGCGCCAAGGTTGACGCGGCCAAACTGCAGATCCAGAACATCTCGACCACGCTCGATATGTACCGGCTCGATACCGGCAGCTATCCGGCTGCCCAGGATGGACTGCGGGCCCTGGTGCAGCGGCCTAACGGCGCGCAGCGCTGGAACGGCCCCTACCTGCGCAAGCCCGACATGATCAAGGATCCCTGGGGCCGGGAATTCCAGTACCGCACCCCTGGCGAACATGCCGAGGTCGAGGTGTTCTCGCTGGGCGCCGACAATGCCGCCGGCGGGACCGGAGAGAACCAGGACATCGGCAGCTGGTGATCCCCCGGCTCAACACCATGCCGGGCCTTACGGGCACCGGCTGTCAGGGGCGCTGATGGAACGTGCCGCCGGCTTTACCCTGATCGAGATGCTCGTGGTCATCACGATCATCGGTCTGGCCATGCTGGCGGCGTTGCGCCTCGGCGGGGTGTGGGTGGAGAGTCACTCGGAACGTGCCGCCGTCCGGGAACTGGGGGAAGCACTGGCACGTGCCCGCTACTGGGCCGTAGCCGCGCAGACACCCGTACGGATCGTCTTCGACATCAGGAATAGGGTCTGGAGCACACAGCCATCCGGATCACAGGGGCAGCTCCCGAATGCCGACA
>NZ_JCACHA010001055.1:0-5809 GCF_059503625.1 Skermanella sp. | reverse complement strand
CCGGCCTCACCCTACCCGAAGCCACCCAGGCGGGCGACCGATGCAACAAGGTGGCGATGCCCTGCACAAACACGCCATCTCATACTTTTGCGAAAAGGCATGTCGCGGACTTATGGTTCGGGCCGCTGATCGTAGGCCTCGGGGCTGAGGCTGGCGGCCGCTTGCTCTGCGGCGGCATTGGCCGCCGGGTTCTTGTAGAGCTGCCGGTCCACGCCTGCAGCCAGGGCAGTGTCCGGCATATTGGATTTGCCGTCCCGCTGCGGGAGGTGCTGTCCTGTTGCCGCTAGATCCTCAAGGTAGGCTCGGATGCGATCCGCATTCTCTGCGCCGGCCTGTTGACCACTCTTGATTGCGGTCACCTCTTTCGTCCCCCACGTGGACTTGTCGGAATTTTAAGCACGAGTGTGGAGCCGCGGTGTTGCTCCTCTTCGCCCGCCGCTTGATCGGGCGCGTGGGCCTTTGCGGCGGCGAGTTCCCGCTCCGCGCTCGTGGCCCGGCGCTCCGCTTCGATCAGGCGGGCCAGCAGCAACGCCTGTTGGCATTGCGAGACCTGAATCTCACTACGGAGCTTCATATTCGCCGCTCGGTAGGAGGCTGCCAATCTTGACACAGTGGTCACAGGCTTGTCCTCGCCTCGGCCAGCCTTGAGAATGCGCGCCCGAATATCTGGGAAACGACAATCCTCGCTACCAATGAGAGTCCGCGACCTTTTGGCTTCCAGAGCAACGGATTTGATCGTGATCTTCAGCTTTTTCTCTCTAACCAGCTTCTTGAGTTGCTGGTTCTTGGGCCTTCCGTCCATCAGCCGGTTCAGCGCATCAGACAGGTCTTGGTATGCCGCCTCGGAGCGGCGGCCGCGTTCCGCCTTTGCGGTCACGGGGCATGTCCTTTTATAGGTCCGGCCCCCTGGCTCGCGCCGTCAGACAAAGCGCGGATCATGGCCTTGGACTGCAAAACCTTTTTGTGGATGGCTGCCTTGAACGCGGGGCTCAGATCCGCATCCATGTTGTCCCAAGCCTTGCGCAGCCGCGCATAGCGCTCCTCCCAAAATGGCAGATGCCGTTTTAAAACGAGCAGGCGGGAGCAACCGATGCAGACGTCCAGATCCCGATAACCGAAGTTTGGCGTGAGATTCCGCCAAGACGTTGTCCCGGCTTCCCGATGACAGGCGGCCTGTTGGGGAGCCAATGCGATGCCGCAGTTCCCCCATTCCAAGAACCAGAAGTGGATTTGATTTTGACCAACGTAAGTATAAAGAGCGGCAATCACTGCTTCCCTATCTTTGTCTTTGGCGATCTCCTTGATCTGGGCCAGGTGATCGGTAATCAGGCCGCCCAGGCGTCCCGCCGCAGCTACGCGGCCCGTTGAGATCTCATAGAGATCGCGAGCTGTTTCCATCGCCCGTTCGGAGTCCAGATAGCCAAGGAGGGCAGGATCGTTCGTAACGTAAAACTCCATGGTCATCGCCATGGACAAGTGCTTGTAGTGTTGCGTCAGCGCCGGACCGAGGTTTGGATCCGCGTTGAAGATGAACTGCGCGAAGCTCTTCCGCCAGCCATGCGTCCTCAGGACATCCGTCCGGTCCAGCAGAGCGTAATCTACCCAAGTAGCCGCGAAGGCTCGTTGAAGTGCTTGGATCTGGCCGCCGTCGAGGGGCTTAGAGTTGCCAATGAGGTAGTTCCAAGGCCCCCCTGCAGAGCCGATGAACAAGCGGCCGCCTGTCTCGCGGCTGCCCAGAATTCGGGACAGTTCGTACACCCGCTGCAAGGCAAGGACGGGCGGCGGGACGTGGTTTGCTCCTACGACCCTGGCCCCGATAAGCCATTCGGCATGCTCCCTAACCTTCGTTGTCTTAACCAGGAACCCCTTGAGGTAGAATAGCTCGATGGTCGAGGTGTCGTCGACTTTAACCTCGACGCAATCTGGCAGGTCTGTCTTCTCATCCAGCCCGCCTGCTTGCAGCATCTCGATTTCGCTAACTCGCAGGCCCGCTGAGCCTTGAAGCATCATCGACGCCGCGCCCATTACGTCCTGGGCGAGGTCGCGGGCCAACTCGACCGAGGACTCCTTTTTCAAGGTCAGGGTCTTCGCACCGACCCGCTCATGTTCGTCGGTCAGCGGCCCGTGCCACGGTTCGCTCCCATCGAAGGTGGAGAACTTGACCTTCGAGACTAGATACCGCCCAAGGCTTGCCTGGGTCGCCCTATTCTCGCCTGCAGATGCGCGCGCAGCCGGAAGTTCGGCGGCGAGAAACTTTGTTATCTCAATGATATCAGAGGCAGGCCCCTCCAAGAACCACTCGGCCCGGTTCAGGAGAGGGACAAGGATCTCCTTAGGGATCGGCCAGATCTGGCCGAGCGCTGCTTTAGCGAGGCGGTTACCAACCGAGTGATGGGTCTCGCCAGGCCACGGCAGTCCCGGCATGGTCGGGTACCCGGCCGCCTCCAAGCGGGCACGCTCTTCCCAAAACAGGAAGGGCCCGCGGGCATAGCGGGCGATCGAGGAGGACGAGAGCGCTTCGTCCAAGTCCGCATTCGTCTTGTCCTCGATCAGGAAGTCTTCGAACTCGGCGAGCGCGTCATCATCGATCTGGTCCAGACGTGTTCGGCCGCTTGCAACCATCCACCGTACGAAGTAGCGGAGACCGATTGCGATCTCGTTGACAGTTTGTGCTTTTAGACTGTGCCGAAGGCTTGGAAATCTATGCAGGCAGTAGATGACGATCTTTGAGGTTTCGCGGAGCTCTTCGAACTCCGGCTCAAGGAACCTTCGGCCGTCGATGTGAATCTCGAAGTCCCAGTTGGCCGCCGCGTATTCGCGTCCGGCCCTCGCCACATCAGCGAAGTACCAAGTCGAATCGGTCCAACGACTCCACGGGGAGATCCATCCCTTTTGGCGCACCTCATGGCGCTTCAGATCCTCCAGGGTGAGGAGCGGGCCAGCCTTCGTGGGGGCGTCGTCCTGGCTGTCCAAAGAGTGGCCTGCGCTAGCGGCCTTTGTCGCGCGGGGTCGAGCCATCAGGTGAGCGGCGGCAACGTCTTGACTTGCATGCGGACGGCCTCGTTCACGACACCCTCGTCGGCAAACATTGGAAGCCACTCCGTCCGCAGCGTGGCTAGGTGCCGGCTGTATTTGTCACGCCAGTAGTGCGGGGCGAGGTAGTTAATGGCGTCCACGTATTCGGCTTCCATTTGCTTCATCCGCACGAGGTTTGCAGGTACCTGCGTGTTCGTTGTCGCTAGTGGGCAGTCAGGACACTGCCCGTAGGCAGTACAGGGTCGCCCTTCTTTCTGGCCGGCTATCGGACTATGGAATGGGTCCAGGCACCCAAAGCCGGGTGTTGCCGCCTCGACGCTCTCGCCGCGCAGCCGGCGCGTCGGATCGACTGCCCCTCCCGACTTCAGCATCCGCTCCCGTAGGAGCATGGCTTTTCCCATCCTGCGATCATTCCGGGCCCGCGAGTGCGCGCTCTTGTAATGATGATCGAACACCTCGAGCGATGAGTGCGACGCCAACGCAGCGATGGCCTGGACGTCGCCAGCGAAGACCCGGTGAGCCAGATTCAGGCCTGTCACGCGAAGCGATGAGAAGGTCGTTCCCTCAAACCCCTGCTCCTTGCACCAGGCGTTCCAGGCGTATGTGAATCGGCTGTCTTCTGAGCCACTCCCGGTCGTGAGTCCTGTGAAAGCTGAGGGAGCGCCTTCGGCGGCATTGCTCGACATCAAGGTCAAAAAGAGGAAGATCCGATTTCTGAAGCCGTCCTCCACCATGCCTCGCAGATCCTTCGTGTACTCCTTAAGAAACCGAAACATGACGTCCGGGTGATCCGGAGCATCGTCGAGGGCAAAAGAACGGAGCTGTCTCTTTCCCGCTCTCTTCTTGAGAGGAGTAAATATTACGCGCTTGGTTCCGGCCAACTCCGTATAATCCACGTCGTCCAGCGAAAGCTCCGTCAGCACCGCCTTATTGAACAACGTGTAGCAGCCAAAGAGAGCGATGAAGGGCATCTGCGATGAAAGGGTGGGGTGGATTAGTGGCAGGACCTCTTTCCACCCCCCTGCGACTCTCATGATCCTGTGCCAATAAGGAGAGTGGTTTTCCTTGATGTGACGGAAGGACGGGAGCTTGGGACCGAACGTCTCGTACGCCCAGACAGCGCAGTCCGTCCTTGTAATGAGCATCTTCGGCGTCCACTCGGTGGAAGCCCTCCGCCGGTCCAAGGCCAGCCTGAACCTCTCCACGTTCGCCATGATCCGGCGGACCTCCGCGGCGGCCTTAGCGATGATGTCGCCCCAGAGCGCGTCGTCGAGGACCTCGCGCTTGCCGCCCCTGAGGGAAGATCCTGGAAACGGCGCTTTTCGCACGAACAGGTGCGGATCGCGTTTGCCGTCGAGCGCCGGGTCCTTCCAAATTTCATCCACGAGCGAGCGGAGCGGCATAAGCGCGTCATGAGGCCGCACAAGCTCGAGTGATGCCACGTAGGAAATAAGGTCCTCGCAGTCGTAAAAGGTTAGCGTCTCCGGCGTCCGATCATCTAACCCAACCGCCACCATGTGTTTGGCAAACAGCCTGAAATGTTCGGCATTAGTCTTCCTTGTCATGTGGGAGGTTACCGAGCCATTTGTGGCATTCCTGATGTAAGCCTTGATTGCGACTTCCTTCAAACCTGGGACGGCATCCCAAGCGGCGAACGCATCGGTCTTGTACTGAGATTGTGTCTCACGGGGATCATAGATACTTACGATCGTCTTCCCGTTCTCATCGTTAAGAACACGCCCACGTTTGGCATGGGGGAACTCGGCTACACGGTCAAACTGCTGAAATAAACCCTTCATCAGTCGATAACCTGTGTATAGGGAGCAGAGGCGGCAATTTCCCGGAAGTACCGAAGAGCCGCATCGCTGACTTCCGCCTCGAATGTGTTCGTGATTCGAAGGTATGTTCTTGTGGTCGTTTCTTTTTGCGCGTGCCCCAGCATCACTTGGACCGGCTTCCAAGGGTCGGGATTGCCAAGTTTTCGCTCGACCATGTAGCGCCACACGGCCGCTGTGTGCCTCAGATCGTGGATACTATGAGTGGGCCGTTCTGTCGTGCGCATCTCTCCGGTGCTCGGGTCGGTCCGTTCAACACGCTCCACGAACCCTGCTTTCACCACAATCTCGGTGAACCGAGCGGTCAGCCGCTTCTCTGAGAAGACTTCGCCCGGTGCGTGGCGCGACCAAGCATGGTTCAAAAAAAGCGCGGACGGCTTGCGCCCACGGTGGTTCTTTGCATAGATCTCAGCAGCCTTCTCCCGCTCTGCACCATCGATGTAGCGGAGCAGCTCCCGGATCAGCCACACCGGGAAGACTGCATCGCGCGCGCGCTTCGCTCCGCCTTTGACCACGGTGAGCCAGAGCCCTTTCGCGGCGAACTCTTGGCCGGCCTCCTCCTCCGGCAATCTAGGCTCAAGTGACCAGATCTGATAAATTGTGAGAGCGCAGATTTCATGGCGGCGCATGCCGGTGTGAATCGCGATCTCACACATCAGGCGGTCACGGCACGGTGCCTTCTCTGGACGCTCCGGGGCGTAGCCAGGATCGCTTGGAAGCGAGCCGATCGCCTTTCGTAGG
Organism: Skermanella sp.; assembly: GCF_059503625.1. NCBI lineage: Bacteria > Pseudomonadati > Pseudomonadota > Alphaproteobacteria > Rhodospirillales > Azospirillaceae > Skermanella > Skermanella sp. The sequence goes on along the minus strand of NZ_JCACHA010001055.1, from coordinate 197 downwards.
CGCCTCCACTCCTCGTAGGTGAAGGGGCGCGCTTGCGGCGCAGACGGCGCGGCGACAACGCCCACCTCCTCTAGATCCAGGTTGCGGGAATCGATTCGCACGTCCCCTCGGGCGTTCGCCCAACGATACAATTCGAGAACGTGAGTAATACCCAGCGCCCGAAGGTCTGACTCTTGGGGCTTGAGCCGGCGCGGTCG
>NZ_JCACHA010001054.1:0-5818 GCF_059503625.1 Skermanella sp. | reverse complement strand
AGACTCGCACGGTCCACAGGCCAAGTGAATCAGCAGAGTGCGTCAGAGCACTAGTGGACCGCCGAAAGCTTGTCATAACCCATACGTTCCTCGCCTCCGCTGCCCTTCTCGCCATCGCGCTGGTCCGATCCGCCCCCGTCCTCTTCGCGGCCTTCGCCGCGGTCGGGCTGCTGGCTGTCGTGACACAGATCCTCGTTGCGCATGCGGCTCTCGTCGCGGTTCCGGCTGAGCGCGGCCGGGTGGTCGGGCTTGTCACCAGCGGCGTCATCACAGGCATCCTTCTTGCGCGCGCGGTCGCGGGAGTGCTCGTGGACCTGCTAGGCTGGCGCGCAGTCTACTTCGCCGCGGCAAGCGCGATGTTCATGGTCACGCTGCTGCTCCTCGCCCTGCTCCCACCAGGACCGCAGCCAGCGACGGCCCTCAACTATTTACGGCTTCTCCGCTCGCTAGCGACGCTTTTCGTCGAGGTGCCGGTGCTGCGGGTCCGCGCCGTCCTTGCCTGCCTCGTTTTCGCTGCCAACACGATGCTCTGGATACCGCTCGTCCTGCCGCTGACGCAAGAGCCCTTCCTGCTGTCGCGGACGGAGGTTGGACTGTTCGGGCTGGCCGGCGCCACCGGCGTGATCGGCGCGGCGGTCGCCGGCAGGCTCGCCGATCGCGGCGAGGTCCAGCGGACGACCGCCGCCGGGCTTCTTCTGATGATTGCGGCTTGGCTCCCGATCCTCCTGATGCAGCGGACGCTGGCCTTCCTAGCGCTCGGTGCGCTGACGCTCTCGTTCGGGCTGCAAGCCGTGCATGTCTCAAACCAAAGCTTGATCTATGCAACGCGCGGCGACGCCCGCAGCCGCCTCGTTGCCGGCTACATGATTTTCTACGCCATCGGCAGTGCGCTCGGCGCCGCCGCCTCCACCTTGATCTATGCGCGCGCGGGCTGGGCGGGCCTATGCCTCGGCGGCAGCATCATCAGCGCGGCCGCGGCTGTGTTTTGGTGGCTCACGCGAGGCGTGGTGCTCGATGCGGCACCGCCTGGTTCTGCGGCCGGATAACACCTCAGGCCGCTAGCGTCGTGCTGCCCAGCCGTTCGCGCATCCAGGCCGCGAGCAGCCGTCCCTCGCGCTGGCGCAACAGGCCCGGGCGGGTGACGAGCCAGTAGGCAGTGCCCCCCTCTACCGGCTCGTCAAGCGTGCGCACGTGACCTGCGGCGATGTCGTCAGCACAGACCGGGAGCCGTGCCAGGGCAAGGCCGAGGCCTTGCGCGGCGGCGTTCAGCGCAAGCTGCACGGTGTCGAAGCGGAGCCCACGCGACGGATCGGGCGCTGGCAGGCCGCGCAGCGCCGCCCAGGCCGCCCAATCCTCCCCGCCGGCCGTGACATGGATAGCCGGGAGTCGCCCCAACGCTTCGGGGAGCGACAGCCGGCAATCCGGCGCGGCGACCGGCACTAGTCCGACCGGCGCTAGGCGGTGCCACTCCGCAGGTCCGACGGGCGTGGCGGCCATGCGGATGGCGAAGTCGAAGCGCCCGTCGCCGAGTTCCACATGCTCGCGCTCCGTCGAGATGGCAAGATCGAGCGACGGGTGCCGTCGGCGCAGATCAATGAGGCGCGGCAGCAGCCATCCTATTGCGAAGGTCGGCGCAACGCTGCCGGTCAGCCGGCGCCGCGTCGTGGATTCCGCCAGGCTCTCTACGCAACGTGCCAAGCCTTCGAAGGCGCGGCTCGCCTCGCGCAGCAACTTCTCCCCCGCAGGCGTGAGGCGCATGCCGCGCTGGTCGCGGTGGAAGAGCGGCACGCCCAGCGCGTCCTCCAGCGTGCGCACCCCGTGGCTGACGGCGCTGGGCGTCACGCCCAGCTCAGCGGCAGCGGCCGTGAAGCCGCCACGGCGACCGGCCGCTTCGAAGACGCGCAACGCGGACAAGGGGGGCAGTCTGTGCGCCATGGGCCAGGGACCTCCGCCGTCATTCCAAGGCAGAGAAGCCCTGTCTTCCAGTGACAGGTAAGCATGGCTGGCATGTTATGGCGGGCTGGCGCTTCAGCGCCCGACGAAATGCGGCGCCCGCTTCTCGACGAAGGCCGTGACCCCTTCGACGGCGTCAAACGTCGGCACGATCGCCTCGAAGGCCGCCGCCTCGATTGCAAGGCCGCCCTCAATCGCCACGTCCTGGCCGCGATGGATGGCCGACAGGGCGGCAGACACCGCAAGGGGAGGCTTCAAGGCGATCTCACGGGCGATCCCGAGCGCTGTCGGCATCAGCGCCTCTTCTGCCGTCACTCGGTTGACCAAACCGAGCCGGAGCGCCTCCTCGGCGCCGAAGCGCCGGCCCGTCAGGATCAGCTCCGTCGCGGCCTTGCGGCCGATGTTGCGCGGCAACCGCTGCGTTCCCCCGAAGGTCGGGATGATGCCGATGTTGATCTCGGCCTTCGAGAAAACGGCCGAGGCGGCGGCGATCGCGATATGCGTCGCCTCTACCAGCTCGCAGCCGCCGCCGAAGGCGAGGCCGTTCACGGCGGCGATGACCGGCTTCGGGAAGGCCTCGACCCGCGCTGTCAGCCGCTGCCCTGGCCGCAGGAAATGCGCGACCGCCTCGCGTGGGCCGAGGCGCATATGTGGTAAGAAGCCCTTGATGTCCGCCCCGGCGCTGAAGGCGCGGCCATCGCCGGTGATGATCACCGCACGGACCTCCCGGTCCAGCTCAAAGGCGTCGAAGGCCTCCATGAGGCAGCCGATCAACTCACTGCTCAGGGCATTGAGCGCGTAGGGCCGCGTCAGCGTCAGGACCGCGATGCCGCCGTCGCGCGCGATGCGGAGAGGGTCCGGCGCCTGCGTCGGATTCTGCGTCATGATCTCCTCCTCGGTCTGCCGATGACGCTCCTAGCCATGCCAGAAGGGCTTCCTCGCCGCGCACCAAGCCTCGCTGCGCGAGATTCCGATGTCGCGGAGGCCGGCATCCGACATGTCCAGGAGGTCTTGGCTTTCCTGCGCGCGGCGCCGCCAGAGGCGGATGGTGGCGACCAAGCTCCGCAGCAGGCCGGCCCTGGGCAGCGCACCCTGTGCGGCGCAGGCGCCGTCATCCACGCCCGCTATGCCGTCGCAAGCCAGGGGTGGCGCGCTGTCACGGATGGCGGTGCATGCCGCTCGTGTCTCGCTTCTAATCGGCACTGAAGGGGCCTGGGCCAAGGTCGTCATGCCGCCATCGTCGTCCTGCATGCCCGGCACAGCGAGCGAGACCTCCTCATAGCGGCTGAAGCGGCCTCATGGCGCACCTCCCTGACCATCGTGGAGCGGACAGCCCTTCTTGGCGCCGGGCCGCCGCGGGTGATGCCGCCCAGGCCCCTCCATTATACGGTGCTCATGCCGTGCGCGCCGGTCTCGCTCGCCGAACCAGAGGGGCGCGCATTTTGGCGCCTCGTAGCCACGCCCCAAAGCGTTGACCGATGAGCGCTATGCATCTGGCGCGCGAGCCGTATCCGTCCTGGTGCGGTTTCTGCCGGCCGGGCAATGCGTTACAGGCGGGGCGATAACGCATGCGCCCTGCGCTGGGTCGGCTGCGCCGATGCCTCCGCCGGTTGTGCAGCGAAGTCTGTGGCAGGTATCGAATGGCCGCTACTAGCTGCAAATCAGGCGGCAATCTGGAATAGCTGGGCGACGAAGGTGGTCTGACCTCTAATGTCTCGTCTACCGACTTTTCGGATCTGCCCCTTCATGGCCTCGCAATTGTGTCGTAGCCAGCCAGAATTAGTCACGCTGCGTGGGAACTGCTGAAACCAAGCCTTGGTCGAACCAGACTGAGGTGACGCGACGAAAATGGTCCGGATCTGGTGTTAGTTATTCGGCAGATTTCCTCATGCTAGATGTGGAGATCGGCCATGAAGCGGCGATTTTCGGTGGAGCAGATCTCGGCGGTACTGAAGCCGGCTGAGTTGGGTCGGCCGGTAGCCGATTTGACGCTCAAGCTCGCTATCTCAGAGCAGACATTCTGCGCTCGGAAAAAGCAGTATGCCGGGCTGGAGACGGATCAGGTCCGTGAGTTCAAGTAGCTAATCGAGGAGAATGCCTGGCTGAAGCGGCAGGTGGCGGAGCTCAGCCTCGACAAGGCCGTACTGCAGGATGTCTTGTCAAATGGGTTTCCCGGCCAGCGCTCATGAAGGAGGTTGTGGCCACTGTGACGCGAAGCCACGGCATATGTGATCGCCGGGCCTGCTCTCTGACGCGCCAGCATCGGTCGACCCAACGCAAGGCGAGCCTGCGCGACCCGCGTCTAGAGATCCGTCAGCGCATGCACGAGATCGCGTTAGATGCGGGTGCGTACCCTTACGAGACGTCTTTCCATTTTTCGCAGAAGCGCTTCTCGACATTGCAGCGTTCTGTCGTGGCCTTGAAGGAGCAAAAATCTGAAACGCGCCCCAAAGGGCGTTGTCCCCGCAATCCAGCCGGGTCAAGACGCGATCGGATACGGCCATGAGCGGTCAGCAAAAAGTCGCTATCGTCACCGGTGGCTCGCAGGGAATCGGCGCCGCTCTCGTCGAGGGCTTCCGACGCCGCGATTACGTCGTGGTGACAGTTGCACGCTCCCTCCAGGAGGGAATGACGGCGGGCGTGCTTGCGCTGCGCGGCGATATCGCCGAGCCGAAGACGGCCGAGCGCGTGGTGGCGGAAGCGGTGACGAAGTTTGGGCGCGTCGATACGCTTGTCAACAATGCGGGCATCTTCCTAGCCAAGCCCTTCACCGAGTACTCGCGGGAGGATTTCGAGCGGAAAATAGGGACCAATCTTAGCGGCTTCTTTTACATCACCCAACATGCAGTGCGTCAGATGCTGCTGCAGGGTTCAGGCCACGTCGTCAGCATTACGACGAGTTTGGCCGACCGGCCGACGAGCCTTGTGCCTACTGCGCTGGCCAATCTCACCAAAGGCGGCATCAACTCCGCAACCAAAGCCCTGGCGCTAGAATACGCGACAAAGGGCATCCGGGTGAATGCCGTCTCCCCGGGTGTGGTCAAAACACCGATGCACCAGCCCGAGATGCATGAATTTCTGGCCAGTCTGCATCCGATGAACCGTTTGGGCGAAATCGCCGATGTAGTGAGCGCCACCATGTTCCTTGAAGACGCAAGCTTCGTAACGGGCGAGATCTTGCACATCGACGGCGGCCAGAGCGCCGGCGCATGATCCAGCAAGGAAGGGAGAAGAGATCATCATGCCCATCATCACCATCCAAGTCACTCGAGAAGGGTCTGGTCCGGGCCGTAATGCCGTAACCGCCAACGAGAAGGCACGCCTCATCGCGGGCGCCAGCCAACTGCTGCTCGACGTGCTGCATAAGCCGCTCGACTCCACGTTCGTAGTTATTGAGGAGGTCGAGCTCAACAATTGGGGCTGGGGTGGACTTCCCGCTACGGAGTTTCGGAAGCGCCAAGCGCAACCTTCGCGCTAATCTTAGCCAACGAAGCGACAGGCGACTTCACCAAAATCGCTTGGCGCTTTCCGGTCCGCCTGCGGTTCACAGTAGATGAACTGAATGCTGCTTGCTGTGGAGCAACATGTTACCGGTGGTGCGGGCCAGCATGCGAGGGAGGGTCTACTACTTCCGATCCGACCTTCGCGCCACCATCGGCAGCCGGACCGCCCGTATTTCAACGCGCCCGACGCTACGATTGATAATCGGAGGATTATATCATCTAGCGGTTCCGAAAGTACATCTGTCTTTTTGAGGGAAAACTAGACATTGAGCACATAATACTACGCATGCGAATTCGGCTTTGTGCTCCCTAGAGCGGTTTTCTCTTTGTCTGAATCGCTTGTGACCTCGGTGGCTGTCGGG
>NZ_JCACHA010001053.1:5209-5823 GCF_059503625.1 Skermanella sp. | reverse complement strand
ACGACCGGCTTGTGCAGCAGCCAGGCCAGCGCCACCTGGGCACGCGGGATGCCGCGCTCCGCCGCGATTTCGCCGACGCGGGTGATGACCCTGCGGTCGGCTTCCTCCGTCGCACTGTAGAGCATCTTGCCGAACTCGTCGGTTTCGGTGCGCTTCGTGGTCTCGTTGGCTTGCCAGTCGCGGGTCAGCTTGCCGCGCGCCATCGGGCTCCAGGGAATCACGCCGATGCCTGCGTCCCGGCACAGCGGCAGCATCTCGCGCTCTTCCTCGCGGTAGAGCAGGTTGTAGTGGTTCTGCATGCTGACGAAGCGCGTCCAGCCCCGCCGGTCGGCAAGGTAGAGCGCCTTGGAGAACTGCCACGCGTACATCGACGACGCCCCGACATAGCGGGCCTTGCCGGCTTTCACCACGTCGTACAGCGCTTCCAGCGTTTCCTCGATCGGAGTGGAGTGGTCCCAGCGATGGATCTGGTACAGATCGACATAGTCGGTCCCCAGGCGGCGAAGGCTGGCGTCGATCTCCGTCATGATCGCCTTCCGCGACAGGCCCCGGCCGTTGGGGTCCTTCCGCATCGGGCCGTGCGCCTTGGTGGCGATCACCACCTCGTCCCGCTT
>NZ_JCACHA010001053.1:0-5199 GCF_059503625.1 Skermanella sp. | reverse complement strand
CGAAATCGCGAAGCGCGCGGCCGACGATCTCCTCGCTCGATCCGGCGGAATAAACGTTGGCGGTGTCGAAGAAGTTGATGCCCAGTTCCACGGCACGCTGGATGAATGGCCGGCTCTCCTCCTCGCCCAGGGTCCACGGATGGTTTCCCCGGTCGGGCTCTCCATACGTCATGCAGCCGAGGCAAAGGCGCGACACCTTCAAGCCGGTCTTGCCGAGATTCACATAATCCATCGTTGGTCCTTTCTGCGTGGTCGTGACCACTTGATGGTTGATGAACAAGCCAGTGCCGGGATCGTGTCCTTCGGACGAACCCGAGCCGCCGGTCTATATTTCGATATTCGGTGAAATATCGTTGACAGGAGGCGCACTGCCGAGATATTTTGATTTTCGTTGAAATATGGGAATGACTGGGCATGGATGCGTCCAAAGCTATTACCGGCCTCGCCGCCCTGGCGCATGACACCCGCCTCGCGGTGTTCAGGCTTCTGGTACAGCGCGGCCCTGATGGCTTGCCCGCCGGCGTCATCGCCCAAAACCTCGGGCTGCCGCCGTCCTCGCTCACGTTCCACCTTCAACAGCTTGCCAATGCGGGTCTGGTCTCCCAGCGCCGCGTCAGCCGGCAGATCATCTACGCCACCGACTTCTCCGCCATGAACGCTCTCATGGCCTATCTCACCGAAAATTGCTGCGGCGGGATCGCATCCTTTGTGCCTACCCGCAATTCCTCTCCGGATGATTCCAGCCTACCGACCAACAGCCAGCCGACCAACAGCCAGCCGAACGAAGGAAAATCAGATGAAACGCTTGCATGTGCATGTAGCCGTCGATGACCTCGAACAGTCCACGCGCTTCTATTCGGCGCTGTTCGCCACTGAGCCGGCTGAGCTGAAGCCCGATTACGCTAAGTGGATGCTGGACGATCCCCGCGTCAACTTCGCCATCTCGGCGCGCGGCCGTGCCGCGGGCCTGGATCACCTCGGTATTCAAGTTGCGGACGCGGACGAACTGGGGGAGGTCTATGGCCGATTGAAGCAGGCCGAGGGGCCAGTGCTCGAACAGGGTGAAACGACCTGCTGCTATGCCAAGTCGGAAAAGTCGTGGATCAGCGATCCCCAGGGCATCGCCTGGGAGGTCTTCCTGACCAGTGGAGAAAGCACCGTCTACGGCGACAGCATAGAACTGCCGGCTTCGAAGACTTCGGCCTGCTGTGCCCCGGTCGTAGCATCGCCCTCCTGCGGAATGACCGAGCCGCCTCGGACGACTGAAAAAACCGCAGCCTGCTGCGGCTGAGGAAGACGGATCGAACAAGGAAAACGTGATGGATGATTCAGCCTCTCCGCCCGACATTCTCCCGGCGCTGAAAGCCGAACTGTTGTCGCTGCCCGATCCGTCCAAGCTGGAGCCGGCCGGGCGGATGACCCATCCACCGCGTATCCTGCTGCTCTACGGATCGCTTCGCGAACGCTCCTACAGCCGGCTGCTGATCGAGGAAGCGGCCCGTCTGCTGCGCAGGATGGGGGCCGAGACGCGCATCTTCGACCCCCGCGACTTGCCCATGGCGAACAGCGTCGGGACCGATCACCCCAAGGTCCGCGAGTTGCGGGACCGGTCGATCTGGTCGGAAGGCCAAGTCTGGTGCAGTCCCGAGATGCACGGGGCGGTGACCGGAGTCTTCAAGAACCAGATCGACTGGCTTCCCCTGTCGGAAGGCTCGGTTCGCCCGACCCAGGGCCGCACCCTGGCCGTGATGCAGGTTTCGGGCGGATCGCAGAGCTTCAACGCCGTGAACACGCTGCGCCTGCTCGGCCGCTGGATGCGCATGTTCACCATCCCCAACCAGTCGAGCGTCCCCAAAGCCTACGAGCAGTTCGACGACGCCGGCCGGATGCTCCCCGGCCCGCTCTACGACCGCGTCGTGGACGTGATGGAAGAACTGGTCCGCTTCACCTGGCTCCTGCGCGACCGCTCCGACTATCTGGTCGATCGCTACAGCGAGCGGAAGGAAGCGTTCAAGCTGCCGGAGAAGCTGTAAGGCGCTGTCCCCCGCCGAATGGGTAAATCCATCCAAAAGGTCGATGGTTTCAGAAAATTTGCCATAGCTCAATACACCCGCTTGACAGAAATCCAGCGCGCCGTCAGTCTTGCTTCATGTTCGCAAGGGGCAAAGATGGCTCCGTCATGATGCGGGCAAAGTAATACCCCATAAGCCGCTTGTCGGCAGAGGCAAAGGCGCCCACAGCACTTGTAGCTGGCGGGCGCTTTTTGCGTTGCTGGATTGGAATATCGTGACCGCACGCAGGTATTTTAATATCGGAGTCATGTTCTCTTCCACCGGACCCTACAATGTGGTCGCCCGGTCGATGCTGAACGGCGCTCTCCTGGCGCTGGAGGAAGTCAACGGCGATCCCGATTTTCCGGTGGAACTGGTCCCCGTCGTGGTCGATCCGGGCGGGGAACTGGCCGGATACCATGCCTGCGCCACCGATCTGCTGGCCCGGCAAAACATTCGCCACGTCGTCGGCTGCTATACGTCGTCCAGCCGGAAGGAAGTCATCCCGCTTTTCGAAAAGCATGACGCGCTGCTCTGGTATCCGTCACATTACGAAGGCTTCGAGAGCGGCGACAACGTCGTCTATACCGGTGCGGCGCCCAACCAGCATATCGTCCCGCTGCTCCATCACTTGCTGAAGCATTGCGGCAAGACCGCCTGGTGCATCGGTTCCAACTATATCTGGGCGTGGGAGAACAACCGGATACTTCGGCAGGCCGTCGTGGGGCAGGGCGGCTCGGTCGCGGCGGAACGCTACTTCGCGGTCGGTGAAACCGACCTCCGGCGCGCGATCGAACAGATCCTGGAAGCCCGCCCGAGCTTCGTCTTCAATACGCTGATCGGAGAGTCGGCCTACCAGTTCCTCCGCGACTTCCGCGCCATGGCGGCGGAGCGGGGCATCGATCAGGCGCGGGAAATCCCGGTCGCAAGCTGCTCCCTGTCGGAGCCGGAGCTTGAAGCGATCGGCGGCGACGCGGTGGACGGGCATCTCAGCTCCAGCGTCTATTTCTCGTCGATCGCATCCCCCGCCAACCGGGCCTTCGTCGCGGCCTACCGCCGGCGCTTCCCGGACGGTCCAGCCATGTCGGCGGATGCCGAGGCCTCCTATGTCGCGATGGGCCTGCTGGCGCGAGCGCTGGCCCATGCAGGCGCCGACGATATCGCACAGGTCAAGTCCGCCGTGACGCGGCTGCGCCTCCAGGCGCCGCAGGGAGAAGTCTGGATGGACGAGGATACCCTCCACGCTTACCTGACGCCGCGCATCGGGCGATCCAACCGGAATGCCCGGTTCGACATCATCATGGAGGCGGCCCAGCCGGTCCGTCCCGATCCCTACCTGGTCTGGAACTCGTCGCGCTACGACGAAACGGCGCGTCCAGGCCGGAACCTGAAGGCGGTGTCATGACGGCGGCCAGGCTGGTTCAGAATTTTCGCGGCGTGCGGGCGCTGCTGGCGCTGGTCGATGCCGGCGCCGCCGATGCCGTCGCCGGGACCCTGAAGAAGCTGGGCGCCGTCGTCTCGATCACCACGCCCGACCGGTTGTCGCCGGATCTGCTTGCCGGCTACGACGTGCTGCTGCTCGACTTGGACCAGGGCATTCCCGAAGGCTGCACCTGGGCGCGGCTGGGACAGACGCCGCCGCTGCCGGTCATCGGCATCGTCGGGGTCGAGGCGCCCAGCCAGTTGAAGGCCTTGCTCCAGCTTGGCGTCACGGCCCATCTGCGGAAGCCGGTGCAGGGCGCCAGCGTCTACGCCGCCCTTTACATCGGCCTCAACGAATGGAACCGCCGCCGCCATACCGACGACCGCCTCGCCGCCGCCGAAGGGCGCAAGCGCAGCCGCAGGTTCGTCATCAAGGCGGTGTTGCTGGTCATGAATCAGCGCGGAGTCAACGATGACGAAGCGTTCCAGATACTCAGGCGCGAGAGCATGAAACAACAGCTCAGCGTCGAGGCGTTCTCGGAAGAGATCGTAAGAAAAGCCCTCGAAGAGGGTATCGCGGGAGTGAATGCCGAAAGGGGTTGAGGTTCAACAATTCAAAACATAATGACAGGTGAGGTTGACATGTCTTCTCCGATCAATAGGAGTTTCCTGGGCGCGTTCTCTGTTGCCACCCTGGCTTTGGCATCCACCGCCCTGGCGCAGAGCCCGGTGAAAATCGGTGTCCTGGAAGACCAGTCCGGTGAGTTCGCCGCCGCCACGCTGCCGAAGGTCCACGGCATAGAGCTGGCCGCCGAGGAGATCAACAAGGCCGGCGGCATCGCCGGGCGCAAGATCGAGCTGGTGGTCTACGACACCCAGTCCGACAATACCCGCTATCAGGAAATGATGCGCCGCGTGCTCCAGCGCGACAAGGTGGACGTCGTCTTCGCCGGGTTCTCCAGCGCATCGCGTGAGGCCTACCGGCCGATCGTCAACCAGTTCAACGGCCTGGCCTTCTACAACAACCAGTACGAGGGCGGCGTCTGCGACGCCAACATGATCGTCACCGGCGCCGTGCCGGAACAGCAGTTCTCCACCCTGATCCCCTGGATGATGGAGAAGTACGGCAAGAAGGTCTACACGATCGCCGCCGACTACAATTTCGGCCAGATCTCCGCCGAATGGGTCCGCCAGATCGTCAAGGAGAACGGCGGAGAGATGGTGGGCGAGGAGTTCATCCCGCTCGGCGTTTCGCAGTTCTCCCAGACCATCCAGAACATCCAGCGGGTCAAGCCGGACATCCTGATGACGCTGCTGGTCGGCACGGCCCAGGCCTCGTACTACGAGCAGGCTGCCGCCGCCAACATCAAGGTGCCGATGGGCAGCTCGGTCAATGTCGGGCAGGGCTACGAGCACAAGCGTTTCACCCCGCCCAGCCTCGCCAACATGCATGTCACGACCAACTACATCGAAGAGGTCGACACGCCGGAGAGCAAGGCCTTCATCACCAAGTGGCGCGCCAAGTACCCCAACGAGCCCTACATCAACCAGGAAGCCGAGAACTCCTACCACGCGATCTACCTGTACAAGCAGATGGTCGAGCGGGCCGGCTCGACCGACCGCGAGAAGATCCGCGGTGTCATCGCCAAGGGCGATGTCTGCGTCGATGCGCCCGAGGGCAAGGTCTGCATCGATCCCAAGAGCCAGCACGCCTCTCACACGATCT
>NZ_JCACHA010001052.1:0-5835 GCF_059503625.1 Skermanella sp. | reverse complement strand
CGCATAGTTGAGCGGGTGAAGCTGTCCGCTGCCGCCGTCGAACAGGCCGCCGACATAGGCGTCGGATGCGACGATGGACCTGATCTCCGCCCGGTCGAGCGGTCGCGCTTCCCCATAACCATAGTCGTTGCGCCATTCCGACTCCATCTCGCGGAGGCCAGTCATCTGGCGCTGCTTGAGGGCGGCCATCACGTAGCCCCAGCGCAGGTCGCAGTCGATCCTATGCCGGGCTACCCGGTCGCGCAGGATGGTCTTGGACTCCTCGCCCAGTTCCCACAGCAGGCGCGCATCGTCCTTGCCAACCCAGCCGGCCATGGTGCCCATCGATGGGTTGTAGGCGGTGACGATCTGGCCGCCGTTGCGGCCCGAGGCTCCCCAGCCGATCTTCTCCGCTTCCAGCACGACGACGTCATAACCCCGCTCCGCAAGGTTCAGGGCGGTCGAAAGCCCGGTATAGCCGCCGCCGACCACGCAGACGTCGCACCGGATCTCGCCGTCGAGCTCCGGATGATCGGGCTGGGGCAGGGCGGTTTCGGCGTACCAGGAACGGGGGTGCAGCCTGCCGGCCACTTAAGGCCGTCCCCTGCCGGAGGAGGTGGGACTGCGGCAGCCCAGGATCGGCCAGCGGCTGTCGCACCACGGCGTCCATCTCCGCCAGAATTCGAGCGTTCGCGCCGATCCGAACATCGCGGCGTGGAGCCCTGCTATGGTCAAGGTCATGAAAACTCCGGCATACATCACGTCGCTGAAGAAATGGGCTCCCATCGCGATCCTGAGAAGTCCCGCTCCCAGTCCGGCAGCCATGCCCGCCATGAGCAGCGGTCCCGAAAAGCGGCGCGCCACGACATAGGCTACGATCTGGAGATAGAACCCCATGGCGGCATCGCCGGCCACGAAGGAGCAGTTCTTCTCGCACTGATTGCTGAGCACCATCGGCGGGCTGAAATATTGACGGCCGCCGAATTCCTCGACCTGGATCGGCCGCGCCCGGTTCCACATGTCCTTCAGCACGACGTTTGCAACCAGCCCCGGTCCAAGCACCAGCTCCAGGAACAGGAAGGCCCAACTCTTCGGCCCGAGCCGCAGCAGCGTCCCAGGGGTCTTCGACCGAACGGTGCGGATGGCGGTATGGAGAAAAGCCAGCAAGGTGACGGTGCCGATAATGCGCGCCATCATCTGGATGCCGTCGTGCAGGAACTCCGGTACCGGCTGGTTGCGCCAGATGAAGCCCACGGCAGGATCGAAGAAAAGCCTTGAAACGTTGAGGTCGATTGCCGGGACCAGTACCAGCACGATCAGGATCGCCAGTCCGGTCCGAGCGCTCCACCGCACCCGCGACGTCCTGAAGGCCGCCAGACCGCTGGTGTCGGACGCCCGCTTGTCAGCTGCCATCGGTATAGATCCAGATCGGTTCCACTCGCGCATATGACTATGCCGTATGGAGTAAATCCGGAAGGCCTTTTCAGCGTCGAGACTTCCTTCGGGCCGCGCAAAAACTTCGCGGCCCGTCAGCCCGTATTTTGCGATCAAGCGCCGAGGGCCTGTTCGCGAATGGTCAGGTATGCCTGATCGCTCCACTTGCTCCAGGCCCGCGACTTTCCGAGGGCATTGGTGAAGGACGCGTGGACCTTGCCGGCCAGTTCGCTGGATGCAGCGATTTCCGCCAGCACTTCCTTGGTTGCCCGGCCCATCTCGGCGACGACGTCGTCCGGCCATGTGCGCGGCTGGACCCCATGGTCGCGGACCAGCGGCTCCAGCGAGATGGCGTTGTGCCAGTTGAAATCGGCCAGAGTCGTGGTCGCGGTGGCCTGTGCCGCCGCCGCGACGATCTGCTGAAGATCCTTCGGCAGCGCGTCGTATTTCTGCTTGTTGACGCTGATCTCCAGCGCCGGTCCGCCCTCGTGGAAGGCGGGGAGGTAGTAGTATTTGGCGATCTGGTGCAGGCCGAACGCGAGGTCGTTCCACGGCCCGACCCATTCCGCCGCGTCGACCGCGCCGGACTGGAGCGCCGCGAAGATCTCGCCCGGCGGCGTCAGCACGACGTTGACGCCCATCTTCTGCATCACGGCGCCGCCGAGGCCGGCGATCCGGAACTTGCGGCCGCGCAGGTCGGCCAGGCTCTTGACCTCGCGGACGAACCAGCCGCCGGCCTGGACGCCGCTGCTGCCGGCGTAGAACGGCTTGACGCCGAACGGGGCATAGGCTTCGTCCCAAAGCTGCTGTCCGCCGCCGAAATAGAGCCACGCTGCATGTTCGGACGCGTTCAGGCCGAACGGAACGCCGGTGAACCAATGGAATACCGGGCTTTTGCCCTGCCAGTAATACGGAGTCGCATGGAGCATGTCGGCGGTGCCGCTGACGACGGCGTCGAACGCTTCGAACGGCGGCACCAGCTCGCCCGCCGCATAGAGCTTGACCGAGAGCCGGCCGCCGCTGAGCGCCGTGATCATGTCGGCGGCGCGCTGCGCATTGACGCCGACTCCGGGAGCGTTCTTGGGCCAGGAGGTGACCATGGTCCACTGCTGACGGCCCTGCGAGATCGCCGGCGCCGGGAACGAGGATGCCGCACCGAGCGCCGCCGCTCCTCCGATGGCGCCCGTGGTGATGAATTGACGTCTTTTCATGTCGCCTCTCTTGGTGGAAGCCTGTCCGGCACCTCTTCGGCGCGGCATAGTGCCTTCTCCGCTGCCGCGTTACAACGCGTTCGGCAGCCGCGCCCGGTTCGGGACGATTCAGTTCGATACAAGTCAGTTCAGCGGTTCGCCGCGCGTGACCGGCTGGACCGGCGCCGTCAGGGGAGCGGGCGCACCCGTCGCTCCGCCGTTCTGGATCGACGGATAAGGCTGCGAGGCACCGGGATCGGTCGGATAAGTCTGGGCAGGGTAGTTCTGGGCAGGGTAGTTCTGGTTCGGATATGCCTGCTCCTGCTGCACCGCCTGATCGGTATCGCCACCCGCCGGTCCGTATCCCTGCTGGCTGCGGGCCTGGATCTCCGGATCACGCTCCACCCGGTTGATGACGTACTTGGTGCCGTCGCTGACGCCGCTGGCGATCATTCCGACCAGACCGCAGCCGGACAGCATCATCACCGCCGGTAAAGCCAGGAACACGATGCGCATGCAATCCCCCTTGTCATAGCGTCCCCTGCGCTAAAGCCAAGGTGCTTCCGGCGCAAGCACCAAATGCGGTCGGTCCCCCGAAAGCGACCTCTTCAGGGAGATGGACAAAATGCATACACCCACTGGCGCGTTTTGCCGGCAAGACCCATAATGCAGGCCATCGAGCGCAACAAAGCGGAGCCGGCGGGGGTGCGCCCGCGCCGTCATATATATGAACCTGCTCAGTGATTTCATTCAGCACCACCAGATCACCGAAGTCGAGTGCCTGGTCCCGGACATGTCCGGGATCGCGCGCGGCAAGATCCTGCCGGCTGAAAAGTTCCTCCGCATCCTGCGCGAGCGCGGACTCCGCATGCCCGAGGCGATCTTCATCCAGACCGTCACGGGCGAATATCCCGACGACGAGGATGTGACCAGCCCGGCCAATTCCGACATCTACATGCGGCCGGACGAGAACACGATCCGCCTCGTCCCCTGGTACACCGAGGCGACAGCCCAGGTGATCAGCGATTGCGACTACGCCGACGGCAGCCCGGTCGATATCTCGCCGCGCTGGGTGCTGAAGCGCGTGCTCGAATTGTACGATGCGCGCGGCTGGAAGCCGATCGTGGCGCCGGAGCTCGAGTTCTTCCTGGTCCAGGTCAACAAGGACCCGGACTATCCCCTGGTGCCGCCGGTCGGCCGCTCCGGCCGTACCGAGAGCGGCCGTCAGGCCTATGGCATCGACGCGGTCAACGAATTCGACCCGATCTTCGAGGACGTTTACGACTACTGCGAAGCCCAGCGGATCGACATCGATACGCTGACCCATGAAGCCGGCGCCGCGCAGATCGAGATCAACTTCAACCACGGCGACCCGCTGGAATTGGCGGACCAGGTCTTCCTGTTCAAGCGCACCGTCCGCGAAACCGCCATCCGCCACAATGTCTACGCGACCTTCATGGCGAAGCCGATGCAGGGCGAACCGGGCAGCGCCATGCACGTCCACCAGAGCGTGGTGGAGAAGGACACCGGGCGGAACCTGTTCTCGACCGACGAGGGCGAGGACACGCCCCTGTTCCTCAGCCACATCGCCGGCCTTCAGAAGTACCTGCCGTCGGCGATGCCGCTGCTGGCTCCCAACGTCAATTCCTACCGCCGGCTCATCGCCGGGTCCGATGCGCCGATCAACGTCCACTGGGGACGCGACAACCGCACCACCGGCTTCCGCGTGCCGGTGTCGCCGCCCGAATCGCGCCGCGTCGAGAACCGCGTGGCCGGAGCGGACGCCAACCCGTATCTGGCGCTGGCAGCCTCGCTCGCCTGCGGCTACCTGGGCATGATCCAGGACCTGGAGCCGACCGATCCGGTCAAGGGCAGCGCCCACCGGCTGGCCTATACCCTGCCGCGCCACCAGTCCGACGCGATCAACAAGTTCAACGCCAGCAAGCCGCTCCGCGAGATCTTCGGCGAGCGTTTCATCGCCGCCGTCACCCATGTCAAGCAGGCAGAGTACGACGCCTACCAGCGGGTCATCAGCTCCTGGGAGCGGGAGAATCTGCTGCTGAACGTATAGTCTGCGTCGGGTTGCGCCTCACCCCGCCGTGGCGGGGATCGGGCGCAATTCCGCCAGCGACTGACGGACGATCTGGGTGGCGCCGGAGACGGACAGGACCGCCATGATGGCGGCGACCGCGATGTCCGGCCAGCCTGTGCCGGTACCGAACACGCCCAGGGCCGCCGCGAGCACGGCGATGTTGGCGATGGCGTCGTTGCGGGAGCAGATCCACACCGAGCGGCGATTCGCGTCACCGTCGCGGTGGAAGTACAGCATCAGCGCGCAGCCGACATTGGCGGCCAGCGCCATTGCGCCGACGATGCCCATGACCTCGGCCTGCGGCACCGTCTGATAGACCGCGTTCCACGCGGTCTGGCCGGCAACCCATAACCCCACGGCGCCCAGCGACAGGCCCTTCAGCAGGGCCGCGCGGGCGCGCCACTGAAGCGCCATGCCGAGCACCAGCAGCGAGATCAGGTAGTTCGCCGCATCGCCCAGGAAATCCATCGCGTCGGCTTGAAGCGACACCGATCCGGCGGCGGCTCCCGCTACCAATTCGACCAGGAACATACTGGCGTTGATAATCAGCGCGATCCACAGGATGCGCCTGTATGTCCTGTCCACCGGCGGCTTGGATGATGAGCACCCGCCGCCGCAGCATCCCGCAGCCATATCAATCCCCTTGAGTCGAAATAATCCGTCCCCGGACCATATGCCTGAACGATAGACCTTCCAGCGGTGGCAGGGTCAAGCTTCTGCTTCGCTTCATATCGCGTTTTCAGATGCCGTGGCGAAGTCGCTGAAATCGCATGGTTTGCATAAAAGTTCGTGCGCCGCCGTTGACAATTCCCATGCCCATAGGTGCAATAGCCGCCGATGCGGCAATGCACCGTCCGTTCGGGCTAAGTGCCGCGTCAGCTTCGCCGATTTACGAAATTTCCTACAAGGTCGGGGTTCAGTGGGATGAAGCAGAGGATCGTAAGCAGCCTGTTCGGCGCCATTGCCGCGGTCACCGCAGCCAGCGCCGTGGGTGCGCCGGGGCTGGCGTCGGCACAGACGGTCAATATTTACAACTGGAACGACTATATCGGCGAAACGACCCTTGAGGATTTCAAGGCGGACAGCGGTATTTCGTACAACTACGACATCTACGACAACCTCGAGATCCTGGAGCAGAAG
>NZ_JCACHA010001051.1:0-5836 GCF_059503625.1 Skermanella sp. | reverse complement strand
CTGGCCAGAGACGGTATATTCAGTCAGTTTCCCGATCAGGTCATCGTCAACGAATATCTGCCGGGCCAGGGCATCTCACCGCATGTCGATTGTATCCCCTGCTTTGGGGAAACCATAGCCATCGTCAGCCTTGGCGGCAGTATCGCAATGAACTTTCGCCATTCAGCGACCGATGAGTGCCATGAGATGATTCTTCGTCCGGGCAGTCTGCTGTCTTTGTCCGGGCAGGCTCGTTACGATTGGAAGCATGGAATCCCGGCACGCAAAACCGATATGATATCGAGTGTCAGAGTTCCGCGTTCTCGCCGGGTTTCTCTGACCTTTCGCACCGTCTTATCCAGCGGGGGATAATTTCCACAAGACGTGGCCGGAACCGCACTCCGGCTTTTCCCGGTGCAGGCCAGCGATGAGCGACACCATGATGGCGCGGCAGGTCGCGTGCCCGACGGCTTCCCAGCGACGATACGCGCCCTTCTTGCGGTGTGTGCGTTTTTGGTTATATTGAATACGGCAATCGTGGGAAGGATGCGGTCATGGCCCGTACGACGACGATGACGGTCCGCCTCAGTGGTGCGCTCAGCGATTTCGTGGCGGCCAGTGTCGGCGAGAACGGTTCCTATGAGAATGTCAGCGAATACATTCGGGATCTGATCCGACGCGATAAAGAGCGCACGGAACAGGAAGCCTTCGCCAGGCTGAAGGCCGAGCTTGCACATGCCTATGCGGCGCCGGAGTCCTCATACCAGCCGCTCACGGCTGAAGACGTCATCGCGCGCAACCGAACCTGACCTGGCCCCGAATGGCCGCCATCCGCATTCAGGAGGCGGCTTCGCACCGTCTCGACGATATCTACCGCTACACCCGTGACCACTGGGGGAGTGAGCAGGCGGACAGTTACATTACGGGACTGTTCGAAGCCTTCGGGAGAATCGAGAGCCATGGCGTAGCTTCGAGGCCGGTACCGGCGGAGTTCGGCGTCGAAGGCTATTTCTTCCAATACGAAAGGCACTTCGTCTATTGGCGGAGGCTCAGCAACGGCGATATCGGCATCGTGACGATCCTGCATGAGCGCATGCATCAGATCGATCGCTTCCGGGAGGATTTCGGCTCGTAAGGGGATGCAGCCTGATCGGTTGACCCGGCTATTGAGATTTGCCTTTTGACAGGCGCATCCCTAAGCCGGAGCCACCGCCAGAGGCCGCGCGGTTTCACGGATCGGCAGGTGGATGAGCGCGCTGAAGGCGCCGATGCCGACGCCGATCCACCATACGCCGTCGTAGCTGCCATAGGCGTCGTAGAGCCGTCCGCCGAGCCAGACGCCCATGAAGCTTCCGAGCTGGTGGCTCAGGAAGATGATGCCGTAGAGCGTGCCCATGTAGCGCAGGCCGTAGAGGTGCGCCACGAGGCCGGACGTGAGGGGCACGGTGGCGAGCCACAGGCTGCCCATCAGGGCCGAGAACACCAGCACGGTGGTCGGCGTCATCGGCGTCAGGATGAACCAGGCCGCGATCAGGGTGCGCCCGGTGTAGACCCCTGCCAGCAGGTATTTCTTGGTGTAGCGCTTCCCGGCCCAGCCCGCCGCCAGCGTGCCCGCGATGTTGCCTAGGCCGATGATCGAGATCGCGACGGCGCCCAAAGCGCCGGTCGTCGTGATGCCCATCGAGTGCAGCACGCTGCCGAGCATGATCGGTCCGCAAACCTCGGCCACGAAGGCGGGGAAATGGGCCGTGATGAAGGCAAGCTGGTAGCCGCAGGAGAAGAAGCCTAAGAAGATCAGCGCGAAGCTGGGGTCGCGCAGCGCGCCGAGCACCACCGTCCCCATGCTCTGCTGAAGCTCCGCCTTGGAGGCGGGAACGGGCGAGCGCATCCAGGGCAGCACGAACAGCACCGCCAGGATCAGCGCCGCGAAGGCCATGAACACGCCCTGCCACGGCATCAGCGCCAGCAGCCCCTCGGCCAGCGGCGGCCCCAGCACCTGCCCGGCGGAGCCGGCGGCGGTCACGATGGCGAGCGACATGGAGCGGTTCTCGTCGGACGAGGCGCGGCCTACGACGGCCAGTACAACGCCGAACCCGGTGCCCGCGATGCCCAGTCCGACCAGCACTTCATACAGGTGATGCTCGATCGGCAGGGTAGCGCCCGCCGACAGCACGAGGCCCAGCGCATAGGCTACCGCCCCGATGACGATAGCCTTGCGGTCCCCGATCTTCTCGGCGACGGCGCCGAACAGCGGCTGGCCGAAGCCCCAGGCGAGGTTCTGGATCGCGATGGCGAGGGAGAACTCGGCGCGGGGCCAGTTGAACTCCATGGCGATGGGAAGCTGGAAGACGCCGAAGGAGGCGCGGATGGCGAAGCCCACCAGCACCACGAGGCTGCCGGCGAGGAGGACGGGCGTGATGAGGGGGGCGCGCTGGATCATCCAACTTCTCTGCGCCTGGGGAGAAATCCTGTCAACCGGCGGAACCGCGCGATCTGCCATGCGCCGGACGAGGCGGCGGCGCCGCTTCGATCCGGCAGTTGCCCCGGCAGTCGGGCCGGCAGTCGATCCCCGCTAATTGGAGCTTGATTTCTCCTTCGGCACCGATCGCAGGAAGGCTTGCAGTTCCTTCGTGTAGAACTTCGCCATTGCCGTCGTGCCGTGGCCGCGCGTGTCCTCGCTGGCGGGGATCAGGAACAAGCGGCCGTTCTTAACGTGCTTCATAGCCGCTTCCGTAACGCCCGTCTCCGGCGGGTTGCGCTCGTCGTCGGCGGCGTTGATGAACAGCAGCGGGGCCTTGATGCGGTCGAGCAGCGGCGTCGGGTTGTACTTGCCCGAGGACTCCCACGCGTAGATGAAGTCGTTGGCGTCGGCGTTGAACTTCACCGCCAGACGATCCTTGATCATCTTGTCCGCCTTCTCGCGGGTCGGGGCCAGCTTCTGGTAGGCGAGGGTGCCGCCGCTGGTGGCCGTGGCGTAGAAGACGTTGGCCAGTCTCATGGCGTTCGGCTGCTCGGTGTAGTCGCCGTCCTTATAGCCGGGGTCCTGGCGGATCATCTCGACCATCAGGCGGCGCAGCATCCAGTTGCGGGCCGCCATCTCGGTCGGCTGCGAGGCCATCGGCACCAGCGCGTCCATGTAGTCGGGATACTTGCCGCCCCAGATCCAGGTGTGCATGCCACCCATGGAATTGCCCATGACGAGATGCACGTGGTTCAGCTTGAGACCTTCGGTGAGAAGCCGATGCTGGGCATCGACCATGTCTTCGGAACTGTATTTGGGAAACTTCGCCCGCAGGCCGTCGGACGGCTTGGTGGATTTGCCATGGCCGAGGGCGTCCGGCAGGATGATGAAATACTTCTTCGCATCCAGGGGCTGACCTTCGCCGAACAATTCTCCGGCAAAATCGGGCGTCAGCATGCTGGCCCCGGACCCGCCCGTGCCATGCAGGATCACGACCGGCTCGCCGGACGGCTCCCCGACGGTCCTGTAGTGCAGGCGCACTTCCGGCAGGACGTCGCCGGTATGGAACCGGAAGTCCTTGGCGACGAAGGAGCCTTCCTTCGGGGCGGGGTAATCCGCAGCACCGGCATCGGCGGCGAAGACGGCAAGCGACAGCGCCGCTCCGGTGGCGGCGTGCATCAACGATCTCAGGACCCGCATGGGGCGTCCTCCCTCATTTTTTTATGATGCGGGGACGGTCATGTCGGCGCCCGTCCCCGCCAGGGAGCATCATCGCTGCATGCGGGAAGCTGCACAAGGCGCGCTCACGATCACGTGATCGGCACCGGGCCGGCGCTTCAGGAACGGTCAGCCGTGCATGCGGGAAATCGCGTCGGCCAGCCGGATCGGCTCGGGCAGGCGCCATTTGGGCGTGAAGCGGAGCACCAGATCGACCGCCGTCGGCAGGCTTATCCGGTGGCCGACGGACACGAAGAGCGGGTTTGTGCCGTCGCGGGTGCGGAGCGCCACGCCGACCAGTTCCTTGCGGTGGAACATGGGGGAGGAGGACCCTCGTTCCCGCGCCGGTTCTTCGTAGCGCCCGACGAGACGCGACTTGGCGACGCCGATGGCCGGCAGGCCGGTGACCACGCCCAGGTGGCACGCAAGGCCGAGGCGGCGCGGATGGGCCAGCCCTTGTCCATCGACCACCAGCAGGTCCGGCGGCTCCGGAAGCAGGGACAGCGCCGCCGCCATCGCCGGGACCTCGCGGAACGACAGGAAGCCCGGCACGTATGGGAAGTCCGTCGGCTTCGACAGTAGGACGGAGCGGGTCAGTTCCAGCGTTTCGGCGTCGATCTCGGCGACCGCCGCCCAGGTCTTCCGGTCGGCTTCGCTGTAGTGGGCGTCCAATGCCGCGATCCGGCGCAGCGGGCCGAAATCGTCACGAGTCACGACGCGGTGGCGCAGCCGTTCCTGGACCACGCGTGCCTCGGCTTCGGTTGTCGGCCAGGGCTCGAGGGGCAGGTGGTCGGCGGCGTCGATTTCCATGTGGATTTCAACGGACTTTCGCAGCGCCGGTTCCGGTGCCGAGGGGCAGGTCCGGAACTTCCGCGCGGCACGGCCAGTTGAAGGCGCTGACTTTCGGAACGCTTGGGAAAGGGGTGAAAACCATGGCCGATGCAGCAGCGAGACCTCTGGCGATCGTTACCGGCGCTTCTACCGGTATCGGATACGAACTGGCCAAAGAATGCGCCAAGAACGGGTTCAACCTGATCGTCGCCGCCGACGAGCCGGCGATCGACAAGGCCGCGAAGGAGTTCAGCCAGCTTGGCGCCGATGTCGATGCGGTGCGGGCCGATCTGGCGACCCTGGAAGGCGTCGACGAGGTCTATGCCGCCATCAGGGGGCGGCCGGTCGACGCGCTGCTCGCCAATGCCGGCCGGGGGCTTGGAAAAGGCTTCCTCGACCAGGACTTCGACGACGTGCGCCACGTCATCGACACCAACGTCACCGGCACGCTGTACCTGCTGCACAAGGTCGGGCGGGACATGCGGGCGCGCGGCAAGGGCCACATCCTGATAACGGGATCGATCGCGGGCTTCATGCCGGGGACGTATCAGGCTGTATACAACGGTACCAAGGCCATGCTGGACAGCTTCTCCTTCGCGCTCCGCCATGAGCTGAACGATTCGGGCGTCACGGTGACCTGCCTGATGCCCGGCCCGACGGATACCGAGTTCTTCGCCCGCGCCGACATGCTCGACACCAAGGTCGGGCAGGCGAAGAAGGACGATCCCGCCGAAGTCGCGCGCATCGGCTTCGACGCGATGATGAAGGGGCAGGGCGACGTCGTCAGCGGATGGAAGAACAAGCTTCAGACGGCCATCGCGACCGTAACGCCATCAGGCGTCCTGGCCGAGATGCATCGCGGCATGGCGGAACCGGGAACCGGGAAGAAATAGCGGCGTCAGGGGCGGTGCAGGGACACGATCTCTCCGCCGAAGAAGCGCTGGAGCAGGGCGGTCAGCCGGTCGTGACCGGCCTGCACATAGTCGGGCGGCGTTGCGGCGTTGCCCTGGACGATCAGGAAGACGTCGCGGGTGGTGGGGGTGACCTTGGTCTTTTCCGACTGGCGGACCTCCAGCCGGCAGATAACCTCCGGACTGCCGGCGCCGTCACCATCGATATAACCGTACTCGCCGGGCCGCACCGGTTCCGGCTCGGCGGCGCCGACCGGATGGTAGCGCTCGGCTCCCGTGGTCAGGCGGACGGAGATGCCGCCCGTGACGGATGCCAGGTCGTGGGCGCCCAGCGACAGCTTGGTTTCGAGCGAGACGGCGTTGTAGACATCGACCAGCGGGCCGATGCGCGGGATATCGCCGCGCTTCTCGACGTAGCGGATCAGCGTCTCGGAGG
>NZ_JCACHA010001050.1:0-5842 GCF_059503625.1 Skermanella sp. | reverse complement strand
CCGGCGCGCAGCAGCACCGCCAGGTCGTTGGCCGACTGTGTCGTGAAGTTGCCGCTGATCTGGCCCCGGCCGCCGGTGATCGGCTCCCGGATGACCGGCGCGCTGATCACCTTGCCGTCGAGCACGATGGCGAAGGGCCGCCCGACATTCGCCCTGGTGATGTCGGCGAAGCGGCGGGCGCCCGCGCTGTCGAACTCGAAGTTCACCACCCAGGTCCCCGACTGCGGGTCGGAGCCCGGCCGGGCGTCCAGCAGGGTGGCGCCGTCCACCTCGATCTTCTTGCGGACCAGATACTGCTGCCCGCGCGATGCCGGGTCGATGGAGGGAAGCCATTCGGTGCCGGGAGGAGCGGTGGTCCCGCGTACCGCCGTTTCGTCGCCCAGCAGGTGGAACGTCATCTTGGCGGTCTGGCCCAGCAGCCGCTTGACCCGGTCCGGATCGGTGACGCCCGGCAACTGCACCAGGATACGGTTGCTGCCCTGGCGCGCGATCACCGGCTCGTTGACGCCCGTCTCGTCGATACGGCGGCGGACGATCTCGATCGACTGCTCGACGGCACGCGCCTGACGGTCGGAAATTCCGGCATCCGTCAGCGCCACCTGGACGCGCGGCCCGTCGTTGCTGAAGCTGAAGTCGCGTTGCGTCTGGCTGATCCCGCTGTTCAGCAGGTCGCCCAGCGCCGCCCGCGCGGCTTCCACCTGCGATGCGTCGTTGAGGTTGAAGGTCACCGCGCGGTCGCGCACGGCCAGATCGGTGTAGCGGATATTGCCGTTCCGCAGCGCCGTCCGCGTCGTGTCCAGGGCGCCTTCCAGCCGCTCCCGGATGACGGTGTTCATATCGACTTCGAGCAGCAGATAAGAACCGCCCTGGAGGTCGAGACCCAGGCTGACGCGGTTCTGCGGCACCCAGGAAGGCAGGGTGCCGGGACTGATGAAGTTCGGCAGTGTGAACAGCACGCCAAGCGCGCAGACCACTGCGATCATCCAGATCTTGGCTTTCGAGAAGTGAAGCATGGTTGAGAGGTCCTTCAGACCAGCTTGATCATCAGAACGCCGCCGACCACCAGAACCAGGAACAGAAAGCTGACCAGCTTGAGCCGCGTTTCGATGAATTCCTGGATCGGCGCGCCGTAACGATACAGCAGTCCGGCCACGATGAAGAAGCGGCCGGCGCGGGAAATGATGGAAGCGACGATGAAGATGAAGAAATCGAGCTTCGCCACGCCGGCTGTGATGGTCAGGAGTTTATAGGGGATGGGCGTCAGCCCCTTCGCCAGCAGGATCCAGGCCCCGTATTCGCGGAAACCATCCTGGAAAGCATGGAACTCTTTCTCCAGATGGTAGAAGTCGACGATTGCCTGACCGATCGTTTCATACAGGAAAAAGCCTATCGCATAGCCCAATATGCCACCGATGACCGACGACAGGGTGCAGAGCAGGGCGAGACGGAACCACTGGTCGCGCCGCGCCAGCACCATCGGTACCAGCAACACGTCGGGCGGCAGCGGAAAGACGGAGCTTTCCGCAAAGGAGATCAGGCAAAGCCAAAAGGTTCCGGCAGGGCTGCCGGCTTTCGCCAAGGCCCAGCGATAGGTTTTTTCAAGCACGTCGAACTCGCGGGGCAGGGCGCCGGGATCGTATCCGGGCACCTGGGTTCCAGGGAAATGGCGATGGGGCTATATCGGTGGCCGGCTAATGACGGCGGCCCTTCATGGCCGCGACCGTTCAGGCCGAAGCCGGGGGACCCGTCGGTATGCGCGGGGTGGCCCGGCCGACATCTTCGGCAGGCACCTTGATATGCACCGTGCCGGAGGGAGCCAGCCGTTTCCACTCGACGGTGAATGCGGGCGGAACCGGCACCAGCGGAGCCGGCTGGGGCACCTGCGGGTCGCGCAGCGCCGGACGCGACACCTCGATGAAGGACTGGCGGGGCAGATAGAACTTGCCGGGCGGCGGATTGCCGTCCCGGCTGTCGCTGCCGGCCCCGGCAGGCGCCTTTGCCGCGGGATCGAGCGCAGCGGAAACTATTCCGTCCTCATGCCCCAGTGAAACGGCTGCCGACCAGCCGACGGCGCACAGCAGGCAAAGGACGACCATGAGAGCGACGGCTCTCACACCCTTCCTCGTGCTGGCGCTTATTCGGACTGGTCCCGGCATCGTTCTCTCTAGCGGAGCAAACCAGCCGGGACCCTACACGCCGTTCCTTTATGAAACCAGAATATTCAATCGCCCGGCCGGAGCCGGCGACGCCCCTATTCGTCCACCTGCCCGAACAGGTAATCGATATCCGTCGTGCCCAGCGCCCCGAACAGTCCGGTCCCCTCGATCGTCGCGGCGGCAAGGTTGCCCTTGCGCAGTTGCAGTTCGAGGATGCGTTCCTCGACCGTGTTGGCCGCGATCAGCTTGTAGACGAAGACCGGCTTGTCCTGGCCGATCCGGTGCGCCCGGTCGGTCGCCTGGTTTTCCGCCGCCGGGTTCCACCACGGGTCATAGTGGATCACGGTGTCGGCGGCGGTCAGGTTCAGCCCTCGCCCGCCCGCCTTCAGGCTGATCAGGAACACCGGCACTTCGCCGCGCTGGAAGCGTTCGACCGGCTCGGTCCGGTCGCGGGTCGATCCGGTAAGCTCGACGTAGGGAATGCCCGCCTTCTTCAGCTCCGGCTTGATCAGTTCCAGCATCGACGTGAACTGCGAGAAGATCAGGATGCGCCGGCCCTCCGGCACCATCTCGCTGACCATCTCGATCAGGCCGTCCAGCTTGGCGCTCTCGGCCACGGCGGCGGCCGCTGCGATCTTGACCAGACGGGGATCGCAGCAGACCTGCCGAAGCTTCAGCAGGGCGTCGATCACGGTGATGGCGTTCCGCGACAGCCCGCTGTCGGCGATGGCGGCTCGGACCTTTTCGTGGACCGACAGCCGGATCGTCTCATACAGGTCGCGCTGCTCCTGGCCCAGGTCGATGTGCCGGATGACCTCGGTCTTCGGCGGCAGCTCCTTCGCCACCTCCGCCTTGGTCCGGCGCAGCAGGAAGGGGCGGGTGCGGCGGACCAGATGAGATGCCCGCGTGGCGTCGCCGCGCTTCTCGATCGGTGTCCGGAAACGCTTCTGGAAGTCCTTGCGGTCGCCCAGCAGCCCCGGCATCAGGAACGCGAACTGAGCCCACAGCTCGCCCAGGTTGTTTTCGACCGGCGTGCCCGACAGGCACAGGCGATGGCGGGCGCTCAGGCCGCAGACGGCGCGGGTGGCGCGGCTGTCCGGATTCTTGATCGCCTGCGCCTCGTCCAGCACCACCAGATGCCACATGAAGTCGCGCATCAGGTCGATGTCGCGCGCGACCACGCCATAGGTAGTCACCACGATCTGCGCCGAATCGACCTCGTTCCGCTTTTCGTGCCGGTCGAGGCCGTGCAGCACCAGGGTCCGCAGGTGCGGGACGAATCGCTTCGCCTCGCTCGTCCAGTTGTGGACCAGGCTGGTCGGCACCACGACCAGACACGGATCGGTCATCCGGCCCTGCTCGTGCTCCAGTGCTATATGCGCCAGCGTCTGCGCCGTCTTGCCCAGGCCCATGTCGTCGGCCAGGATGCCGGCGACGTCGTTGGCGGCGAGGCTCTGGAGCCACGCCAGGCCGGTCCGCTGATAGTCTCGCAGCTCGCCCTGGAAGCTGACCGGCGGCTGGACTTCCGGCAGGACCTCGTCGTCGCGCAGCTTGCGGAGGAAGCTTTCGATCTGCTTCGTCTCGTCGGGCCGCCTGGATACCAGATCGTCGATGTCGATCAGCAGGTCGGCCTCGGCCAGCGGCACCTGGATCTTTTCGTCCAGCCGGCGCCCGCTGTCCAGCATGGCCTCCAGCACGCTGAACAGCCGCTCCACCCGCTCGGCGGGCAGCGCCAGCACGCTCCCGTCGTCCAGCACGATCTGCGCCTTGCCGTCGATCACCTTGGTCGCGGCCATGCCGCCCCGATCGATCAAGCGGGCCAGGATCGGCAGCAGCGGCCGGCGCAGGCCGTCGACCTCGACGCCGATATCCATGTCGAACCAGCCTTCGCCGGCATCGCGCACCACGACGCCGACATCGCCGGTCGGCTCGATCGTCCGGGTCCCGAAATCGGAGCCGATGTCGATCTTCCAGCCTTCCTTTTCCAGCAGCGGGACATGGGTCGTGAAGAACGAGCGCCACGCGCCGTCGACATCCTTGCCGGCCATCCGGTGAACGCGCGTCCCCCGGTCGTTCAGCGTGCCCTTCGGCGGCTCGATCCTAAGCTGGGCGAAGCCGATCTGCGCAAGCCGCACCATGGCGGCCTGCTCGGCCACCTTGTCGCGCCGGGCGAAAAGGGGAGGGCCGTCGCCCTCCTCGATCTTGGCGAACTGCCTCTGGTCGTCCGGCTCGATCTCGGCGGGCCGGTCCTTCTCGCCGTAGTCGAACGACAGCCGCAGGATGTCGATCAGGCCTTCGCCCGGCGATGTCACGCGGCTCAGCCGTGCCGTGACGACCGGGCTGCGCTCGATGATGACGGCGGCTTCGCTCTTCGGCATGCGTGGCGGCGGATCGGCGGCGACCATTCGCGGCGCCGGCTTCTTCATCGCCTTGCGGGTCGTGATCACCGGCTTCTGGGGAATGGGCGGAGCCCCGGCCGCCGATTTCGGCGCCATGACGATCTGAAGCTCCACCGGGAAAATCTGGCCGGCTCCCGGATCGACGCACCAGTAGCCCAGCCCCTTGATCAGCGTGCCGCCTTCGGGCAGCCCGGTCGGCAGCAGCTTGTTGGTCCGGGGATCGCGGAAGGCGCGGACCGTCCGCTTCGGCTCGCCTGTCGTGACGACGCCGCTCAGCACGGCGCCGGTATGCCAGCGCAGGCGTTCCGTAGCCAGCAGGCAGCGCAGCATCTTGTCGACGCCGTCCGCCTTGCCCTTCGGGACCGCCGTGCGGATCATCCCGCCGGAGCCGAGCAATCGGGCGACCGTCCGGTCTGTCCCCGCCTGCTCGATCCCGGCCACTTTCTCGATGATCTCGCGCGGGGTGGCGGGCATCTCGACGCCGTTGCCGGTATCCAGGGTCGCAGTGACGAACAGGGCGGCATCACCCTGTCCCGGCTCGATGGTCCAGAACGCTCTGGGGATCGCCCGCGTCTGGACAGGCGCCGCCGCCGGTTTCGGTGCCGCGGATTTCATGACTTCACCAGGTTTTGTCTTGAGCAAATCGATCATCGATGTTTGAACGGGCCGCCGCCACTGCGGCCGTGTATCCAGCGCCAGCAAGGCTGCCGCCGCCATATGGGCGCAGGCGGGCCTGGCGCAAGTGCAGGTGCGGTCCAGGGCCACCCTTTGGGCGCGGTGGACCGGCGACACCGTTACCTCGTGCGTCCGCCCCAGGTCCGATACCGTGGCCCTGATGCGATCCTCCGCCGGACCCAGCCGCACCTCTCCCAGCAGGACCAGATTGCGGCCGCGCTGGAGGGTTTTCTGGTCGAAGACCCTCGACAGGTCTTCTTCGGCA
This sequence comes from Skermanella sp., assembly GCF_059503625.1. NCBI lineage: Bacteria > Pseudomonadati > Pseudomonadota > Alphaproteobacteria > Rhodospirillales > Azospirillaceae > Skermanella > Skermanella sp. The sequence goes on along the minus strand of NZ_JCACHA010001050.1, from coordinate 347 downwards.
AAGGGAACGGGGGCGCCGGCGGGAGACGAGGCCCGCGCAGTGTGGTTGGCCGTTGACATGTATTTTGAAGACTGAATGTTACGAAGGCTCAATCGGCGGGAAAAAACGGCGAAGGGGGAGAATACCGATTCCATCCCCTCAACGCCACATAACTATGAACCGTCACCGATCCGAATGATGGGCGAGGACCCCGGCGACAGGCTGTTGCGAACGGTATAGCTTTGCCCGACTTGCATGACAGGGGACGAAATCATGGCCGCCGGCGCGAAATTCACGACGGGGTCGCCGCTGCGCCACGTCGCCGTCATGACCACCACGGGCTCGATCGGACTGATGGCGGTGTTCGC
>NZ_JCACHA010001049.1:0-5851 GCF_059503625.1 Skermanella sp. | reverse complement strand
CGACATGGTGGACGCGGGCGCCCGCCACCTGGACGCAATTGTGCCCCAGAAGGCGCAGCCTGAAGCCAAGGTCGACATCTTCGCAGTAGCAGAAGAAGCTTTCGTCGAACCCGCCCGCATCCAAAAACGCATCGCGGCGATAGAGCGCTGCCGCGGCGCAGGGGGCGAAAACCTCCCCCTCCGGCGGAAGGCTGTCCACCGGTGCGCCATGATGTCCGCGCCAGACCAGTCCGCTGGCATGGTAGACGTCGCCGGCGCCGTCGAGTCGCCGGGCATCGGCGGCGTCGAGCTGCGTCGATCCGAACATGGCGGTACCGGGGTGGCGGCGCGTGGCATCCATCAGTTCCGCAAGCCATTCCGGTTCCGGAAAGGCATCGGGGTTCAGGGTCGCGATCCACGGTGCCGCGGCCTCGCGCGCGGCCAGATTGTTGGCGGCGGCGAAACCCAGGTTGGAACCCGGGGCCAGGATGCGCACCCGGCCGAACGCTACGACAGGCAGATCTTCAATGCCGGTCAGGGAGCCATCCGTCGAGCCATTGTCGACGATGAGGATTTCCTGCGGGGACACCGTCTGGTCGCCAAGCGTCTCCAGGCAGCGGCGCAGGAACGGGCCGCCATTGAAGTTCACGATGATGACGCTGACGGGGGCCTCGACCGACACGACAGGGATCCCTCGTTTGCGCTGCCCGCGCGAATACGGGAACTTCCGAAAGTAGTAGTCATCTTATAAGAGAAAAGACGTGCCGGGCAACGTTAAAGTTCGAATTTCTATGCAGCAATGATCTGATTACGGACATACTTACTTCCATAGAACCTCATCGGAGTATTCCAGCTTGGTGAATACCTTAAAAGGCCGGCAACATCATTCATTGATCGTTCTGGTAGAGGATCGTAGTTAACGATCAGTTCACACTTTCGTGTTAGATACTTGTATATATTTCGGTCGATGATGAAGTCGCATGGCCTTGCTCCTCTGCGGCGAAGTTCATACTGTGTATAAGCGCACATTTCCCAGTCGAGCGAAGGGTCAGGCCGGTCCGAATGGGCCGGAAGCCGGTGCTCTTATTCATGAGTTTCTGTCCTCTCGACGGGCTAGTTCTTCATGAATGACGGTCATTTCATAAACAGTCTTTGATCGTGAAAACCGTGCAACAGCAAGAAGTGGGAACTGGGCAATGAAGATCATCATCACTGGGGCAGCCGGTTTCATAGGTTCGGCAGTGTGCCGCCATCTTCTGCGCGAAACCAATGCATCGATCGTTTGCCTGGACAAGATGACCTATGCGGCACACCCGGATACGCTCACGCATATCGTCGATGGACATCGCGTCATTTTCGAAAAGGTCGATATCTGCAACCGTGCGGAGGTGGAGCGCGTCTTCCGCGAACACAAGCCGGACGCAGTCATGCACCTGGCCGCCGAAAGCCACGTGGACCGGTCGATCGAGATCCCGGGCGTCTTCATCGAGACGAACGTGGTCGGTACCTATGTGATGCTGGAGGCGGCGCGCCACTACTGGTCGGGATTGGCCGAAGAGCGGCGGAACGGATTTCGCTTCCACCACATTTCGACCGACGAGGTCTATGGGTCGCTTGGGGAAACCGGAAAGTTCACCGAGACGACTCCCTACGCGCCAAGCTCTCCCTATTCCGCAAGCAAGGCTTCGGCGGACCACCTCGTCCAGGCATGGCACCACACCCATGGCCTGCCGGTGGTCGTCAGCAACTGCTCCAACAACTACGGTCCCTATCAGTTTCCAGAGAAGCTGATCCCGCTGATGATCATCAACGCGCTGGAAGGCAAGGCGCTGCCGGTCTACGGCGCCGGCGCCAATGTTCGCGACTGGCTGTTCGTCGAGGATCATGCCGCGGCTCTTGTCCGCATCCTGACCGCGGGAAGGATCGGCGAGAAATACAATGTCGGCGGCAACGCGGAGCACAGCAACATCGAGGTCGTCCATACGATCTGCGACACGCTGGATGCCATGCTGCCGGTCAAGCGCCCCCGCCGCGACCTGATAGCCCATGTCGCCGACCGTCCCGGCCACGACCAGCGCTACGCGATCGACGCTGCGAAGATAAAGAACGAACTGGGCTGGGAGCCCTCGGTCACGTTCGAGGCCGGCCTGCGCCGGACCATCGAATGGTACCTGACGCACCAGACATGGTGGCAGCCGCTGCGCTCCTCGATCTACGGGGGTCAGCGCCTTGGTCTCGGCGCCGCCGATTTCGCCCGCCGACTGGAGGTCGTGGCATCATAATGAAGATCAACGAAGCATATCCGGCCGAAAACTCCCTGGCCAGCCGCCGCCTGATCCTGGTTTTCGGCCACAGCGGGCAGGTCGCGACGGCGCTCCGCGAAACCGGTCTTCCCGCCGGATGGTCCGTCAGGACGGTCGGCCGCGCCGAGGCCGACATCGTGGACGCCGCGGCCGTGGAGAGCATGGTCGTATCGAGCGGCGCCGATCTGGTCATCAACGCGGCCGCCTATACCGCCGTGGACCGGGCGGAAGGCGAACCCGAACTTGCCTTCGCGGTCAACCGCGACGGAGCGGCGCATGTCGCGCGGTCCTGTGCCGCCGCCGGGGTCCCGCTGATCCACATCTCGACCGACTACGTCTTCGACGGCAAGGCGTCCGGTCATGCCTATCGAGAGGGCGATCCGATCAACCCGCTGAGCGCCTATGGCGTCAGCAAGGCCGCCGGCGAGAACGCGGTGCGCGCGGCGGTGCCGCGCCACGCCATCGTCCGGACTTCCTGGATCTACGGTCCGCACGGCCAGAACTTCGTCCGCACGATGCTGCGGCTGGGGCAGGCGCGGCCGGAGCTGGGTATCGTGGACGATCAGTACGGCTCGCCGACCGCGGCGGCCGACATCGCCGTGGCATTGATCGCCATGGCGAAGCGAATCCTGGTTGCGCCTGCCTCCGTCGACAGCGCGCTGTTCGGTACCTTCCACTTCTGCGGGACGGGCTGGACGACCTGGTACGGCCTGGCCTACGAAGTCTTCTCGCTCGCCAGCGCGCATGGCGGGGGAATGCCGGGACTTCGGCCGATCTCGACGCTCGATTACCCGACGCCGGCGGTCCGCCCCGCCAACTCCGTGCTGAACTGCCAGCGGCTCGCCGATGTCTACGGCATCACGGCACCCCCCTGGCGGACCAGCCTGAAGGACTGCGTCGACAAGCTCTGCGCCGAAGCGTCGCTGGCCGCAAAGGTGGAGGAGGCGGCCTAGAACCGTCAGTCGCCGGCTTCGACCTCCACGACCTGCGCGCCGACCGGAGCCGCCGCCTTGGCGGCACGGCGGCCGAGGCGCAGGGCCGGCATCACGTTGATCATCGATGTCGCCAGCGCCGCCAGATAGGGGAGGGACTGAACGGCCAGCAGTCCGGCCCACAGGAAGGCGTCGCGGTTCTCATGGCCGAAGACGACGACGATCGCGAGGGCCGCTCCCCAAAGCCCCAGCATCAGGCCGATCTCTTCCCGAGCGTGGAGAAGTCCCTGGACGATGGCTGGCTGATCCTTGCATTTGGGAGTGCGGACGAAGGGCCGGCCCGACGTGAACATGCCCTGCCAGATGGCGCGGCCGACCGTGTGGGTCAGCGCCATGCCGGCGACGGCGGCGCCGATCTTCTGGACCCAGGTGCAGCGCACCCGCTCCTCGTAGAGCCACAGACTGCACACGATCTTGAAGCCGAAGACCGACAGGGTCGGGATCATGAAGACGGTCGGCGGGAACTCGAAATACTTCGGGAAGGCCAGCAGGCCGAGCGACCAGAAGATGGCGGCCGCCGCGAAGATCAGGTTCGCCGCATCGGCGAACCAGGGCAGCCAGCCCGTCAGGAAATGGTAGCGCTGGGCCGATGTCAGCGTCGTGCTGCCGGGCATCATCTGCCGCCAGTGACGCTTGAGGATCTGCACGGCGCCAAAGGCCCAGCGGAACCGCTGGGTCTTGTAGGCGACGAAGCTGTCGGGAACGAGGCCCTGGCCGAAGCTGTCCGGCATGTAGACCGCCTCGTAGCCGGCTTCGAACAGGCGGAGGCCCAGCTCGGCGTCCTCGGTGATGCACCACTCGCTCCAGCGGCCGACTTCGATCAGCGCGGACTTGCGGATCAGCGTCATGGTGCCGTGCTGGATGATCGCGTTGCGCTCGTTCCGCTGGATCATGCGGATCTTGAAGAAGCCCTGGTATTCCCAGTTGCACATGGCCTGGAAGGTATCGCCGCTCCAGTCGCGGTAGTCCTGCGGCGACTGGACGAAGCCGACCTCCGCCCGTTCGAAATACGGCACGGTCGACGACAGCCAGTCCGGCGTCACCTGATAGTCGCTGTCGATCACCGCGACGATCCCGGCGTCGGCGGCGGTGTTGTCCAGGCCGAAGTTCAGGGCGCCGGCCTTGTATCCCGGCCAGTCGGCTAGATGGAAGAAGCGGAAGCGCTCGCCCAGCTGGCGGCAGAAGGCTTCGACGGGCCGCCAGACCGCCTCGTCCCGCGTGTTGTTGTCGATGATGAGGACTTCGAAGTTCGGATAGTCGAGCTTCGCCAGCGCGTCGAGGGTCTGCATGACCATGTGCGGCGGCTCGTTGTAGCACGGCACATGGATGGAGACCTTGGGAGCGTCCGCTCCCGGAGCCGACCTGGACGGCGTGAACCGGCGCAGCCAGCGGTCGGTCCAGACCACTTCCGTCAGTTCGAGCCCGTCGAACAGCATGACGGCGAGCAGCACGACCTGACAGGCCAGCAGCACGGCCCAGGCGATCTCGGTCGTCAGCGCCATGCCCAGCGTCATCGCCGAAGCGCCGGTCCAGACCAGGACGGAGGCGGAGGCCTGGATCAGGCCCGCGTAGAAGAACTGGCCGCTCGGCTTCAGGTCGTTGCGGCGGAAGACGAACCACACCGTCGGCAGGAAGGCGAAGGCGATCGCGGTGGCGCACAGCACCGGCCAGTCCGGTACTTCAAGGATACCGCCGGACAGCGGGAACTTCGGCTGGCGCATGGCGTCCCACATGCCCCAGGCGGCGCCCGCCGTGCCTTCAAGCGTCCGCTTCCACGGCTGGTCGAAGGCTTCCATGATATAGTAATCGAGCCGTTCGCGCGCGGCGACGTTGAAGAACGTCCGGAGGAACTTGGCCTGATTGACCTGCGAGGCTTCGGCGCCGCGCCGCCAGGGGCCGTCGCTGGGCCAGCCGATCTCGCCGATCAGGATGTGCTTGCCGGGGTATTTCTGGCGAAGCTCGTTGTAGCGGAACATCGCATAGTCGACCGCGCCCTCGGCCGGGACGCCTTCCCAGTAGGGCAGGATATGGACGGTGATGTAATCGACCGCCGCCGCCAGTTCCGGATGGTCGAGCCAGACGTGCCACGGCTCGGCGGTGGAGACGGGCACGTTGACCTGCCGCTTGACCCGCTGGATGTTGGCGATCTGCTCGGCCACGGTGACGTCGGTGCGGAGGATCGCTTCGTTGCCGACCAGCACGCGCCGGATGTTCGGGTTCTGCCGGGTCAGGCGGACCAGGCTGGCGATCTCCGCCTCGTCCTGCGGGATGCCCTGGATCCAGGCGCCCTGCGTGACGCTGAGGCCGTGACGGCGGGCGGCCTGGGGGATCAGGTCGGCGCCGTTGAGGGAGCTGTAGCTGCGGACGCCCTTGACATGGCCTTCCAGCGTCGTCATGTCGCGCTCGATGTCGTCGGGACCGGGATGCCTGCCCTCGATCGGGTTCTGGTCCGCCTGATAGGGGCTCAAGGCGACGCCGTTGATCTGGCCCGCCCAGGGACGCTCGTTGGCGGGACGGTTGGCGAAGGCCCAGGCGCCGAGATTGCTGAGCATGACGAGAAAAAGGACGGCCACGGCT
>NZ_JCACHA010001048.1:0-5851 GCF_059503625.1 Skermanella sp. | reverse complement strand
AACGTCTACTTCTTGCCGGTGATCGCTGCGATGCGGCCAGACCGCTTTCGGCCAAACTACGCCATCTGCAGGTTGGGATGCCCGACTGCAGGCAGCGGAAGCTGGCTTGGTAGGCGCCTCACACCTCGCCAGAGGTAACCGCCACGACCTCGCGCTTCAGGATAAAAGCGGTGGGCGGCGGGGGGTTGCCCATTTCGGGTAGCTATAGCACCGAGCGCTGCCGTTCATGCGTGGTAATGGCAGTTACCGTGCATGGTGCAGCTGCTGCAAAACCGTGACCACACGCATGATGCGACCGTCGTGCATCAGCCACACTTCGAGCACGTCCATAAGCCACGTGCTTCTCGCGCTTGCTCAACGAGGTATCCGCACCGCATGCAGTTGGCGCCAGTATCATCTGCGGCGAAAGGGTCCGCAAACCGCCGCATCGTCACCTTGGGCGCGTTTGACTTTGCTTTACGCTGCTTGCGGTGTTCAATGGCTGCGACGCTGCTCGGTAACTCAGCGGACTCTTTGTCGGTCAAGGCTGGTTGCTGCACCGATGGCTCCCATGCCGGCATGACGTGCACGGTTGGAGACGTGAGCTCGGGCACCACGGGTTGCGCTTCTGGCGACGGCACAGGCGAAGGGGGCTTTGCGCAAAACCCATCATGCCACGTCTCCGCGTGGGCATTTCGCCCCACTGGATGCAGATGATCCTTCAAGGGTTTCGGTGTTCCACGCGCCACGTGTACGACTTCGACGACCCGGTTCGCCATAACCCCGGAGCGGTTCTTTCGAGATGCGGTGACAATGTGCCGCGTTTCGTTGGAAGATGTAGGCTGCTTGGGGTGGCGTGAGAAAACGCGATCTGCTTCTGACATAGACGTCCATTGTTGATGGTGGCCGCCTTTTGGAGGCGACCGATCATGACACGATTTTAGTTAGCGCCACTACCGGAATTTAATACTCACAACTCAAAGAGGCAGAGTGACAGATCAATGCCAGCCCGCAATTTTTGGACACCGATCATACTATTCCTTAGGCATGTATACTGGACAGACGGCATTATGTTGCGACACTTTCGGTAGCCTGGTAGCAATTATCGTGGGCAAGTCCACTGCTCTACCTCTCTACTCCCAAAGTCCTTCTGCTGGGAACTTTACCCTACTCACCGTGCTGTCGAGGGTGCCCGTGCACGGCCGCCGCGGCATACGATCGCTTCCGGCACGTCAGCCAGCCTGATGCACCCGATCAGCCTTCAGTCTGCCTGCCGTCCTGATCGAGTACGGCCTTCACGGCGGCAATGCGGGCCTCGCAGTGATCAGCGAGCTCGCGCGCGCGGCGAACTAGAGGTTCGATCTCGTCAACGTCCGGGACCTTGTTGGCGTTCGGCTTCAGCTTCTCGGCGATCGCCTGCAACTCGCCAAAGGCGTCGGCCCACTTAGCCGGCAGCCCGGAGCCGGGCGGATGGATGGTCACCGTGGTGGTAGTCGACATCCTGCCTCCGTCACTGCCTGAGGGTGGTACCGCCATCGGCCAGCTCGGCCTGGACAACCGGTTCAGCACGAAGAGCAGCCGTGGTGGTGAGTGGACGGCCATCCGGTGCCCGCAGAATGGCGTAGCCGCTGGCAAGCAGCCGTTTGGGATCGGCCATCGCGGCTATGGCACGAGCATCCGTCACGGAAGACGCCACAGCAGCGATGGATACGGAGGCGGCCTCCTCGATGCTGCGAAGTAGGGTGGCTGCAGCACCCCCCGCGGCGTCGGGGGCAGCGTTTGCCTGACGCAGTGATGTGCCCAGAGCCTCGCTGACCATGTCTGCGAGGCGGTCAAGCGTCGGAGGCGCGGTTGCCGCGACTGCGGACCAAGCAGTGGCAAGGGCCGCCTCACCGGTCCGGGTCACCGTCCCGGCCCGTTCCTCAACAGAGGCGGCGGCGGTGCGGAGGCTCGTGACCTGCTCCTGGAGGAGGGAAAGTGGACGTTCCCGCACGACCTGGAGCGCAGCCACGATTTCCCGGTCTGCCTGTTGCAAGGCGGCCGCGGGCCTCTGAGCGACCGCCTGCTTGGCTGCGGTGAGATTGGCAGCGGCTTGGTAGAGCAGGGTAGTCGGAGCGGAGCGAATGGTGGCCGAAGCCGAAGCGAGATCCTGCTCGCATGGCTTCAACAGAGCCCTGCCGCCGGTGGTGACGCCGCTCAAGGCAGACCGGACGGCACTGCCTGCGGCCTCCCTGGCCGCCGAAGCGGCATGTCGGGCGGCATCCCCGGCCTCCCGAGCGTAACCGCTGGCGAGGTCGAGGAGGATGCGAGTATTGGGCTCCAGGCTGCGGCTGACCTTCCGCGCGCTTGTCTCCGCCTGATCCATGGATCGACGGCCGCCCTCCCGGGCATTGGCCATATAATCAACTGTGGCCCGCTCCAGTCGGGCGACATCGCAGCTGACTTGGTGCCGGATAGCGAGGATCGCCCGCTCGGCCGCGGCGCAGTTACCGGAGACGGTCTTCATGATGTGCCCGGCCACTGCACTCGGGGTCGGCAGCGAAAGGTGCGCAACCTCATCGAGCAGGGTCCGGTCCACTTGATGGCCGATCCCGACCAGCACCGGGACGGGCATCAGGCAGATGGCTCGGGCCAAATCGTAGTCGGCAAGGTGTGCCAGGTCGGCTGATGCACCGCCGCCCCGGACCAATGCGACGGCGCAGTACCGTCCCTCCCGACATTCGACGAAGATCGAACGGAGCGCGGCACGGATGGACTCCGATGCCGCAGCCGACTGAAAGACGGCGGCATGCGTCACGATCTCCACCAGCCTGAGTTCGTGCAACCGCCGGGTCAGTCGCTCGAAATCGGCGCCGCCGGCGGAGAGTGCTGGCGTAATGACCGCCACCCGCTGGAAGTCGCGCGGTGCCGGAAGGCGCCCCTGGCGATCGAACAGGCCGTCCTGCTTCAGCTTTTCGCGGAAGGCGGCTAAGCGCGCAGCGAGGTCGCCCAGGGTGTAGCTCGGGTCGATGTCATGGCCGTCGAGCTCGAAGCCGAAGGCTGGCTGCAGATCGGCTTGAACATGGACCAGGATCTTGGTCCCCGGCTCGAGATGCAGGCCCAGCGCCGCGAACCGGCGCTCGACCTCCTGCCAGCGGGCCCGCCAAAACTTCACGCGGGCTTTGGCAACAACCCTGCCCGCAGCGTCCGTCTCGATCAGCTCAACCGAGGACACCTTTTCGCCGACGGAGATCTTCTGCACCTCGGCCCGCACCCACGCGCGCGGCAAGTCCCGGAGGGTCTGCTGGATGCTGCCCAGCAATTCGCGCAGCGAGATCGCCGTGTTCGGAAGTGCTGAGACAACCGAAGGCTGCTCATGGGCGCTAAGCGGTCTGCGGGAATGGGCAGAGGGCGCGCGCATCGTGGTTAGTTGCCTGGTGTGACCACCTCCGGTTTACGCCAGAGCCCAAGGTCCTGAAAGCTTTACTTGCGTCGAGTTCGCCTCCAAGCGTCAAGATAATTCTGAAATCAAATCGGAATAACCCTCAGGCGCCCCGCCTACATACGATAATATCCTTTTATCGTCTTTGACTTGCTTGCCCCGGCGCGGCGCGCCTGGATAGGCTCCCGCCAGGAGGCACCCCCATGCCCGACACCGTCCCCGTGACCATCGAGGTCGAGGCCGACGCCGCCGCCGCCCTCGGCGACCCGCGCACGCGCGCCGCCATGGGCCGCTTGGTCAGCCGGGTGCTCAACCCACGCCCCGGCCCGAGCGAGCTGGCGCAGGCGGTTGCTGCGGCCAAGGCCGAGGCGCGCGCCGCCGGCCTGACGGACGCCGACATCGATGCCGAACTCATGGCCTACAATGCGGAGCGTCGCGACAACTCCTCGGCGTGATCGTCTTCGACGCCTCGGCCGTGGTGAGCGCCGCACTCCGCGAGGACAGCGTGCCCGAGCAGGCGTTGCTGCGCGCGGAGGAGACTGACGTCTTCGCACTCTCGGCTGAGGTCGAGGCGGAAATCGCTAGCGTGCTCGAGCGGCCGCGTTTCGCCGCAGCCGTCCCGACGGTGCGGCGGATACGCATCCTCGACGTCCTGTGCGGCGGCGCGGTGTGGTTCATCCCATCCGAGCGCGTGGCGGACTGCCGTGATGCAAAGGACAACAAATACCTTGAGCTCGCCCTCGCCTCCAATGCCTGGGCCATCGTTAGCGGCGACGCCGACCTGCTTGTGCTGCACCCATGGCGCGGCGTGCGGATCCTGCGGCCAGCGGATTACCTTGCGGAGGCCACCGGAGGCGCATGACCTGATCCTCTGGGTACTGGCTCCCCCACCCTGCTCGCCGTTGTCGCTTCCGTGCGAAGAAACACGGCCAAAGCGGTTCGGCGCAACCGCCGCGTCACACATGGTAATGCAGGTTACCGCGCGTGATCGACTCCATCGCCATGCAGTGTGTCAAGGCTGCCGTGGAGTCAATCGAAGAGCTACTCGGCCGTAGCACCTCGCGAGCGGCGAGAACCAGCAGGGACCGCATTGGCGAAAGCCCGAGACCCCTCCCCGAGTCGCGGCGATAGGTGAGGATTCTAGTGAGCCCCTGCCCTGTTGAGGAATCCAGTGAGCCCACAGGTCGTCTGGGGAAACGAGTGAGTGGACCAGGGAAAGCGGTGAGCGGCACGACGGAGAATCAACAAGTTATCGCCTTTATCCCGAGGAAAGCAGTGAGCATTCTAATAATAGAGTCTCCAATAGCTTCTAGTAGTTCAGCTCACTCGATTCCCCAGCGACATTTGCGGCGCCGTCGGGCAGAGTCTGCAGGCAATGGGCACGGTGCATGACCTGATCGAGGCTAAGGGGCGCAAAGGCGCCATCGATGCGGGCTTTGAGCGCGCAATCGTCGAGGCGGCGTCGGCCTACCTTGCGGATGAGGACTCCGGCCTCGGCTTCGCATACAGCGGATGGGCCCAATGCGCCCTCCCCCACAAGAGGCTCGAGAACGACGCCCCCTGGGGCATCGTGTCCGAGAAGGTCAAGCTCATGGTGGAGCCGGGCCGCCGCCAGATCGTGGCCCTGGACGGCAGCCAAAGCTTCGAGTTCGTAGGCGTCCCATTTGGTAGCCACGCGCGGCTCATCCTGCTCTACCTCCAGACGGAGGCTCTCAGAACCGGCAGGCGCGAGGTCGAACTGGGCAACTCCATGCGAGGGTGGCTGGCTCGAGTTGGGATTCCGGCCGGTGGCATGACGGGCAAGAGCGTCCGGGACCAGGCCGAGCGTATCAGTCGCTGCAAGCTGACGTTCGACATCTCCACCGGCAGTCGCAGCTCCGGTCTCGTTCAGCAGACCATCGTGGACAAGGCCCTGTTTATCGAGGCAGACGACGGGGCGACCCAGGGACGGCTCTCGCTCGAGACGGCAAAGCTCTCGGAAGGATTCTTCGAACAGCTCAGGAGGCACCCTGTCCCGCTCGAGGAGGCAGCCATCAAGGCGCTGTCAAACAACGCCCCGGCGCTCGACGTCTACCTCTGGCTCGCCTACAGGCTGCACGCGCTCAGGGAAGACCGCTTAGTTCCCTGGGGAGCCCTAAAGGCCCAGTTCGGAACTGGGTTCTCTAAGCTGTACCATTTCAAGAACAAGTTCCCAGGAACCCTTGCGCTGGCAAACGCCGTCTACCCAGGTGCCAAGGTCGAGTTCACGGACGAGGGCCTTGTCCTGAAGCCCTCTCGGCCGCCGGTGGCGCCCCGTCTTTTGGCAACCCGGTAGGGCTCACTCGATTCCTCAGCCCGAAAGACTGGGCTCACTGGATTCCCCACTTGTCCCTGTCACCTTAAAGAAGGCAGTCTCCTAATACTACTGTGTCATATAATGCGGCACTGAGTGAGTCGTTGGCAGCACGGGCA
>NZ_JCACHA010001047.1:0-5861 GCF_059503625.1 Skermanella sp. | reverse complement strand
GGTCGATCCGGACCTTGTCGCCGGTCTTGAGCAGGGCCAGACCGCCGCCGACAGCCGCTTCCGGCGAGGCGTTGAGGATTGACGGGCTGGCCGAGGTGCCGCTCTGGCGGCCATCGCCGATGGTCGGGAGCGAAACAATGCCGCGTTTGATCAGGTGGTCGGGCGGCTGCATGTTGACGACTTCGGCCGATCCCGGATATCCCACGGTGCCGCAGCCGCGGATGAACAGGATGCAGTCCTGGTCGATGTCGAGGGTGGGGTCGTTGATCCTGCCGTGATAATCCTCCGGTCCTTCGAAAACGATGGCGCGGCCGACGAAGGCATCGGGATCGTCCGGGTTGGAGAGATACCGCTCGCGGAACTCCGGGCTGATGACGCTTGTCTTCATGACAGCGGAATCGAACAGGTTGCCGCCCATCACCAGCATCCCGGCCTCTTCCATCAGCGGCTTGTCGTAGGGACGGATGACGTCGTTATCGGGCGCCGGCGCCTTCGCGACGTTCTCGCCGATGGACTTGCCGCTGACGGTGACGGCATGGGCGTGGATGCGTCCGGCCTTCAGCAGCTCCTTCATGACGGAAGGGATGCCGCCGGCCCGGTGGAAGGCTTCTCCCAGGTAGAACCCGGCGGGCTGGCAGTTGACCAGCAGCGGAACTTCGTGGCCGACCCGCTGCCAGTCTTCCAGCGACAGGTCGACGCCGACATGGCGGGCGATGGCCGTCAGGTGCGGCGGGCAGTTGGTCGAGGCGCCGATCGCGGAGGCCACGGCGATGGCGTTCTCGAGGGCGTCCCTGGTCATGACCTTGCGCGGGGTCAGATCCTCCCGGACCATCTCCACGATGCGGCGGCCGGTCAGATAAGCCATCTGGCCGCGCTCCCGGTAGGGGCCGGGGATCGCGGCGCAGCCGGGCAGGGACATGCCCAGCGCTTCCGCCAGCGAGTTCATCGACAGGGCGGTGCCCATGGTGTTGCAGTGGCCGACGCTGGGAGCCGAGGCGCACACCATGTCCATGAACTCGTCATAGCCGATCGCGTCGGCGGAGAGCAGCCGGCGCGCTTCCCAGACCACCGTGCCGGAACCGGCGAGCCTGCCGTTGTAATGGCCGTCGAGCATCGGACCGCCGGACAGGACGATGGCGGGGATGTTGACGGTGGCGGCGCCCATCAGCATGGCGGGCGTGGTCTTGTCGCAGCCGGTCGTCAGCACGACGCCGTCCAGGGGGTAGCCGTAAAGCACCTCGACCAGTCCCAGGTAGGAGAGGTTGCGGTCGAGCGCCGCCGTGGGGCGCTTGCCCGTCTCCTGGATCGGGTGGACCGGAAACTCGATGGGAACGCCGCCCGCTTCGCGGATGCCGTCCCTGACGCGCGACGCCAATTCGATGTGGTGGCGGTTGCAGGGAGCGAGGTCGCTGCCGGTCTGCGCTATGCCGATGATCGGCTTGCCGGACTGAAGCTCCTGCCGGGTCAGCCCATAGTTGAGGTACCGTTCGATGTAAAGGGCGGTCATGTCGGGGTTCGACCGGTCGTCGAACCAGGCCTGGCTGCGCAGTCTGCCGGCGCCGTTCGTATCCGGCGCGTCCGGTGTGTACGGTTTCTCCGTGGTCATGGTTTCTCCCCTCGATCCAACTCGCTTATCCAACAGTTTGGCGGCTGGGAGGGCAGCGAACAATAGGACGGAGGCGATAGTATGTCGGGTATCGCCGGCTTATCATTTCATTTGACGAACATAAAGTTTTCATAAATTTATCTTCGCTATCCTGATCCGACGGGATGGCTGGCATGTCTCGGCAGGGCAAGCCCTATCGGAGGCCAGCCGGCTGAAGCGGCAATCGGATGGAAACATGGTGGAAGAACGTCCAGTCTGGTCCGATACCGCGCGGGAGCGCGTGCAGCTATGATGAACCGCCCAAGGCAGGAACGCCCGGCGCGCGACCGGCTATGGGTCAAACCGGGAGAGAAGGCGGCGGCTGTTCCCGAGAAGCCGCAGCACGACGACGAACGGCTGCTGAAGCTTCTGCAATCGGCCAAGCGTGAACTCCAGGGATTGCGTCTGGTCCACCTGCACCTGTCGCTGCTCCAGGACAAGAACTATGGCGACATCCTGGAGATCAAAAGGGCTGTTCAGTCGATCGCCGACAATTCCGCCTACCTGCAAGTCTTCACCCTGTCGAACGAAGACGTTCTGATCCTCTACAAGGGCATCAAGTTTTCCACCATCACCGAAGCGTGCCAGAAGATCGAAAAGATGATGCTGGCCCGCACGAAGATGACGAATATCAATCCCTACAAGGAGCACACGCTCTACTCGATCATGGAGCTGTCGCTGAACTTCGTGAACGTCATCCGTTTCATCGAAGGATTGGGAGACGAAGGCGGAGGCATCGACGGCCCGAAGGCAACGACCAAGGAGCCGATAAGCCTGGAGGAGTTGGCGAAGATCGAGCGGCAGATCGGAATGTTCGACCTGTCGCCGTTCATGCTCAACCAGCCGATCGTCAGTCTCGACCCAGCGGCCGTGAACCTCCACGAGTATTTCGAAATCTATATCGCCGTAAAAACTCTCGAGGATCGCCTAAGTCCCGAGTTCGATCTTACGGCCAACCGCTGGCTGTTCAACTACTTCACATCGAGCCTCGATCATGCGGTCCTGAAGTCGCTGAATCATGGCATCGATTTCATCCGCGGCCACAGAATCGGATTGAACCTGAACCTCAGCACGATCATGTCCTCCGCCTTCGTCAAGTTCGACGAGCGGCTGACGATGGAACTGCGGGGGAATGTCATCCTCGAGATCAACAAGGCCGATCTGGTCGAGAACATCGACACCTATCATGAGGTCATCGAGTACGCGAGCACGCGAGGCTACTCGATCTGCATCGACGGAATCACGCCGATGTGGGTGGCGCACATGGACCTGGAATTCATGGCCTGCCATTACGCCAAGCTGTTCTGGACCAATGAACTGGCGGAAATGAGCGAAAGGGACTTGAAGACCTTCGCCGATAAGATCAAGGCGCAGGAGAACTGCCGTTTCATCCTGGGCCGATGCAGCACCGTCACCGGGCTGCTCTTCGCCCAGAAGCACGGCATCAATCTCGTTCAGGGACGGATGGTCGATACCATTCTCCGGAAAGGCCTGACGGTCGCCAACGCCTTGAAAACGGCCAGTTCACTCGAGAACGATTGACGATCCGCCCACCAGCCACTTACCGTTGATTCAAGGTCCGCCGCGGACCTGCGCGATCGAATCGGGAGTGTGAAAATGGGGGCAATGCCCGCCACCCATGCGCTGATCGAGCTTCTTGGAGACGTCGCCCTGCTGCTTTGGGGCGTCCATATGGTCAGGACCGGGATCCTCCGCGCCTTCGGAGGAGACCTCCGCCAGTTGCTCGGCCGGGCGCTGCGGAACCGGCTTGCCGCCTGTCTGGCCGGTATGGGCGTCACGGTGGCGTTGCAAAGCAGTACCGCCACCGGGATGATGGCGACGTCGTTCCTTGCCGACGGCGTGATCGGGCTGATGCCGGCGCTCGCCGTCATGCTGGGGGCGAATGCGGGTACGGCCCTTGTCGTCTGGACGCTTTCCTTCGATATCACCATCGTCTTCCCGGCCCTTATCTTCATCGGGCTGGTGGTCTTCCGGACAGGGACACGGACGCGGTCCCGAAACCTGGGGCGGGCGACGATCGGCCTGGGTCTCGTCCTGCTGTCCCTGCACCTGCTTGTCGAGACCATCGTGCCCGATGCCGTGGCTCCCGAAGCGCGGGAATTGATTGCGGCCATCACGCGGGAACCGCTGCCGGTCCTGTTGATGGCGGCGCTGATAACCTGGGCGATGCATTCCAGCATCGCCGCCGTGCTGGTGATCGTCTCGCTGGCCGACAGCGGGCTGGTGACGCCGCTGGCGGCGCTTGCCATGGTGCTGGGCGCCAACCTGGGGAGCGCGTTCAATCCCTTGCTTGCCGCGACATCGGGCGACCGGAACGCGCTTCGCCTGCCGGTCGGCAACCTGTTCAACCGGATCGCCGGCTGCGTCGCGGTGCTGCCGTTCCTGCCGGAAACCGCCGCGTATCTCGGCCAGGTGGAGCCCGATCCGGGACGCATGGCCGCGGGGTTTCATCTGCTCTTCAACGTGGTGCTGGCGCTTCTGTTCATCCTGCCGCTGGCGTTGCAGGCCAAGCTGCTGGAAAAGCTGATCCCGGACCGGCCTCGGCCCGACGATCCGGCATCGCCCCGTTACCTGGATGCCGCTTCGCTGGATGTCCCCCGGGTAGCGCTCGCCAATGCCTCGCGCGAAGCGCTGCGCATGGCCGACGTTGTAGAAGAGATGCTGAAAGGGTCGAGGGAGCTGCTACGGCGCGACGACAACCGGCTGGCTGGGGAGTTGCGCCGGATGGACGACGTGCTGGACCGCCTTCACGGATCTCTCAAGCGGTTCCTGGGGGAGTTGAGCCAGCGGGAACTCAGCGATGAGGATGCCGCCAGACTGGCCCATGTGCAGACCGTCGCCCTCAACCTGGAACATGCCGGCGACATCATCGACAAGGGCGTGCTCACCCTTGCCGCCAAGCGCATCCGGCGGCATCTGCGCCTGACGAGCCGGCAGGCCGCGGAGGCCGAGGCGATGCACGATCACCTGCTGGCCCAGCTCCGTCTGGCCGGCGCCGTGTTCATGGGTGACGACCTGCGGTCCGCCCTGCGTCTTGTCGAGGAGAAGGAACGCTTCCGCGAGTTCGAGCGCGCGGCGGCCGAAAGCCAATTCGCCGAACTGCCCGAGGGACCCGATCAGGCGGAAACGAGCAGCCTGCACCTTGATGTCGTGCGCGATCTGAAGCGGGTGGACGCCCATCTTGCAGCCATCGCGCATCCCTTGCTCGAGCGCAGCAACCTGCTGCGTCCGTCGAGGCTGGTCAGGCTGCCCCGCCCGGGCGACGCTCAGTGAACGGCGTCAGACCGTCGGCAACCCGAGGCCGAGCAGAATGCCGACCAGCCCGCTTTCGCTGACCTGCAATGCCGCCTTCGACGGCGACATCCATTCCTTCTGGCGCTGGTCCTTTTCCGGCCAGTCCTTCAGGTCCTGATCGACCTTGAGAAGGAACACGTCCACGTTGCATTCGACCGACTTCTTGGCGCTGAGGCGCTTGGTGTAGATGTAGGAGCCGATCGGCTCCTTCTGTACCTTGCCCACCACCCCGGCTTCCTCGAAGGCTTCGCGGGCCGCCATGTCGTGCGGCTTGGTGCCTTTTTCCAGCCATCCCTTGGGGATGATCCACCGTCCGGTGTCACGGGAGGTGACAAGCAGCACCTCGATCGCGTCATCCGACATCCGGACCGGCAGCGCTGCGCATTGGGATCTTGGCGATTGGGATCTTGGTGATTTCGTTATCATGTTAGAGCAAGTCTATTGCCTGAGGCGTCGATTCGGCAACCCCTATGGATAAGTGCGGATACGATCGATGCCCCGGTTGCGTCCCGCTCGTTCCGTCGCGGTCTACCTGACCCGCTCAAGGATCAACAAGACACTGTCGAACCAGTTCATGGCGATGGTGCCGGAATCCATCTCGACGATCCACGAGCCGCGATCGTAGGATGGCCCGATATCCCCCTTGGCGCAGGTGATGAAGTGGGCCGGACGGTCCTTGCCGGCGGCGTCGACACCCATGTCGGCGGGTGAGGCCTCGTAGGTCTGGGAGATCAACGTCGCGAAGGCGAGCATTTTGCTGGCGACACGAGGGGACTCGCAGACATGTCCGTCCCCATCCCCGTCCATGACGAGGCGGTCGGCGGAGACGGCGAGGCGCAGCGCCATGAGCGACGGATCGTCGGGCGCGTAGGCCGCTATCCCGGTGGTATTCACCTTGGCC
>NZ_JCACHA010001046.1:0-5868 GCF_059503625.1 Skermanella sp. | reverse complement strand
CTTCCTGGTCCAGTTCGTCATCAGCTTCGCGATGGGCCGGCTGATCGAGGCGGACTACCCGCGCACGACCGCCATCGCCTTCACGGCCGCCGGCAACAACTTCGAACTGGCGATCGCGGTCGCCATCGCCGCCTATGGACTGGCCTCGCCGGTCGCCTTCGCCGCCGTCATCGGTCCGCTGGTGGAGGTGCCGGTGCTGATCCTGCTGGTTCACGTCTCCCTGCGGCTCGGCCAGCGCTTCTTCCCGCCCGGTCCGGTTCTGGCTGCCGCGACATCCGGAGGAACGGCGACACGCCCATGACCGGGCATGCCGATGTCGTAGTCGTCGGCGGCGGGCAGGCGGGGCTGGCCGTCGGCTATCATCTCCGGCGGACAGGGCTGAGCTTCGTGATCCTCGACGCCGGGACCAGTCCCGGCGGAGCTTGGCGGCACGCCTGGCGGTCGCTGCGCCTGTTCTCGCCCGCCCCCTGGTCGTCGCTGCCCGGCTGGCCGATGGGCGGGGGCGAGACGACATATCCCGGCCGGGACGAAGTGCTCGACTACCTCGCCCGCTATGAAAACCGCTACGGCCTGCCGGTCCGCAGGCCGGTATCGGTGAGGTCGGTCGAGCACGCGGAGGACGGCCGTTTCCGGGTGGTCACCGATCGGGGCGACTGGACGGCCCGCATGGTGGTCAGCGCGACGGGGACCTGGCGGCGGCCCTACATTCCGGACTATCCGGGCCGGGATGTCTTCGGCGGCGTCCAGATCCATTCCGGCGCCTACGAAACCCCGGAACCATTCGCCGGCCGGCGCGTCCTGATCGTCGGCGGCGGCAATTCCGGCGCCCAGATCCTGGCGGAGGTTTCCAATACAGCCGCGACGACATGGGTGACGGAAAAGCCGCCGGTCTTCCTGCCGGACGACGTCGACGGCCGCGTGCTGTTCCACCGGGCCACCGCCCGGCTCAAGGCGCTCCAGGAAGGCCGCGAACCGGAGATTCCGGCAGGGGCCTCGGCGACATCGTCATGGTCCCGCCCGTGGTCGATGCGCGGGAACGCGGCGTGCTGCACTCCGTCCGCCCCTTCTCCCGCTTCACCGAGACGGGGGTGGTCTGGCGGGATGGAACGGAAACCGGGGTGGATGCGGTCATCTGGTGCACGGGCTTCCGCCCGGCGCTCGACCATGTCGCGGAACTCGGCATCGTCGGCCCTGACAGCACGGTCGAACTCGATGGCACCCGGTCGGTGAGGGAACCGGGGCTCTGGTTCGTCGGCTACGGCGGCTGGACCGGACCGGCTTCCGCAACCCTGATCGGGGTCGGCCGCAGCGCCCGCGAGACGGCTCGCCGTATCGCCGAAAGCCTGTCGGGCGAGGATCGGCGCGACGGCGCCGCCGCCGCTCCGCCCGGCCAAGCGGCATCGCTGCGAAGCGGGCCGGCATAGTCCGGAATTTCCACCCCGGCCCGACGCCGCGATTGACTTGCATCAGTGCGCGGCGGCCGGCGCCCCGGCACCCTTTCCCCCAAGCGCCTTACCGGCAGAGCGGGGGGCGGAGTGAGGGTAGAATGGGGTACGCGCCATGGAAACAGCCGCCCTTCCCGTTGAAATCCTGCGAAGCGGGTTCGGCAGCCTTGCGGCCTATCTGGCCGCCCACGTGCTGCTGTGCCTCGTCCCGGCCTTCTTTATCGCGGGCGGCCTGTCCGCCCTGCTGCCGAAATCGGCGATCACCCGCTTTCTCGGGCGCGGCGCCCCTAAGGCCGTAGCATATCCGGCTGCCGCCGCCGCGGGGAGCCTGCTGGCCGTTTGCTCGTGCACCATCGTCCCGCTGTTCGCCGGCATCTACCGGAAGGGCGCCGGACTGGGACCGGCCATCACCTTCCTGTTCTTCGCGCCGGCCGCCAACATCCTGGCGCTGAGCTATACCGGCGCCGCCCTGGGCGCCGAGTTCGCCGTAGCGCGGTTCGTGCTTTCGCTGGTCTTCGGCGTCGGTATCGGGATGATCATGGCGCTGGTCTTCAGCGAGGACGACCGCGCCCATGCCGGGGAGGCCGACGGCGGCTTCACCGGCGGAGAGCGCCTGCAACCGGCTGCGGTCGTCCTGATGCTGCTGATGATGACGCTGCTCGTCGCCGGCACGCTGAAGGTCGGCATCCTGCTCGACAGCTATGCCAGCGTCACCGTCCCGGTCCACGGCATGGACGCGGTCGAGACGACGCTGCACCGGCTGCTGCCGTTCGATCCCGCCAAGGGCGAGGAGGGGATCGGCGCGCAAGGGGCGATCCTCGTCCTGCTGCTCGGCATCATCGCCGTGGTGGCGCCGCGCGGGCTGGGGCGGGTGGACGAGGGCTTCAACCGCTGGACCTGGGCGGCGCTTGGGCTGGTCGTCCTGACCCTGACGGTCGCGGCGACGGGCATGCAGCCGCAGGACGGGGGCGTCACGCTGCACCTGACCGGCAGGACGGTCGGCGTCGTGGCGGCGATGGCTGCGATCGCCTGGGTCGCCCATCGCCACATCGACCGGTTCGAGGTTCAGCAATGGCTGTGGGAAAGCTGGCGTTTCGTCCGCCAGATCTTTCCGCTGCTGGTCGTCGGCGTCTTCGTGGTGGGCGTCCTGCGGGTGTTCCTCCGGCCGGAATGGGTGGAAACCATGGCGGGCGCCAACACGGTGCTTGCCAATCTGGTGGGCGTCGTCTTCGGCGTGTTCATGTACTTCCCGACCCTGGTCGAGGTTCCGGTAGCCCGGATGTTCCTCTCGCTCGGCATGCATCCGGGACCGCTGCTGGCCTATCTGATGGCGGACCCGGAACTGAGCCTGCAAAGCATCCTGATCACGGCCAGCATCATAGGGCGGACGAAGGCATGGACCTATGTCGGGCTGGTGGCGCTGTTCAGCACCGGCGCCGGCCTGACCTTCGGCGCCTGGAAGGATGGCGCCGGCCTTTGGCTGCTCGGCGGGGAACTCACCCTGTTCCTGCTGGTCCTTGCCGCCGCCCTTTACGTCATCCACCGCCGGACCGGCTCGATGGCGAAGGAGGCCTGACAGGCCGAACCGCACCGGCCGGCAAACGCTTAACCGCGAAGGAGGATCGAACCATGCATGTCAAAGTCCTGGGACCGGGCTGCGCCCGCTGCAAACGCCTGGAGGAACTGACGCGGGAGGCGGCGCTGGAAGCCGGCGTCACCGTCGAGATCGAACACGTCACGGATACCGACCGGATTCTCGACTATCCCATCGTCAGCACGCCGGGCCTTGTCATCGAGGAGGAGGTCAAGATGTCCGGCCGGCTGCCGCGACGGGATGAGATCGTCGCATGGCTGAGGGAAACCGCCGGACCGGCAGGGTCGGCCAAGGACGCTTCCCCGACTGCTTGAGCGGCGCTTCCTTGCGGCTTCCGGGATGCCCCGGTCGTGACTCCTACCCTGAAAGACTGCGGCGTTCCGCTCCTCGATCCGCCAGTTCCGGACTGATCCGGACAGCCGCCGGCCGGGCATTGCGGATCACGAAGCCGCTCTTCGGACGAGCCGGCATCCGCGAAAGGTCGATGCTCAGGTCCTGGTCCGGCACATCGTAGTGGACCTCGGCGGCCAGCAGGCGCACGGCGGACTTCAGCAGCTCGATCGTGATCCGTTCGCCCGGACACCGGTGCCCGTTTTCGAAACCCCCGGCGCCCTGGGGGATGAAGTTGAACGGGCTCCCGTTCCAGTCGCGGAACCGGCCGGGGCGGAATTCGCCGGGGTCCGTCCAGATCCTCGGGTCGTGATTGGTGCCGTAGAGGTCGAGGATCACCCAGGTTCCCTCGGTGAAGTGGTGGCCCCTCCAGTCGAACGGCTTGCGGACCCGTCCACCCACGGCCGGGAACATCGGATAGAACCGGCGCACCTCCTGAACGAAGCGTTCCAGATCGCCCTCGTCCCCGTTCTCCAGCGTCCGCTTGCAGTCGGGGTACCGGTGCAGCGCCAGGGCCGCGAAGGTTACGTACCAGGCGACGGCCACGGTCGGCCGCAGAACGTTGATCAATTCGACCGCAGCGACCTTGGTGTCCAGCGCTTCCCCATCCGGTCCCCGGAAGAAGCAAACGGCGTGGAGGGCGCTTCCCTCCGGCGAGTCGCGCTTGCCGTCGCGGACGTCCTGCACGATGCTTCGGACCCAGCGTTCGGCCCGCGCCCTCAGCAGCAGTCCGCGCCAGTTGCGTGGCCCGATCGAGCCGGCGCCGTCGACCATGGCCGCGAAGGCTCCGGTCCACCGCCGGGCATCGGAATCCGTCAGGGGAATTCCGGCCCATTGCGAGACCGCGCGAAAGATGACTTCCTGCGCTTGGGGCAGGATCGCCACCTCGTCCATTCTCTGCGAGTTCCTGAACTGGGAGCGCCATTCGTCGGCGGCGCGGTCGACCAGGGCCTGGATGGAAGCCGGTGTCATCAGCGACATGAACATGCGTTTTCGCGGACGATGCCGCTCGCCGTCCAGCAACTGGACGCTGCCCTTGTCCTGAAGCAGCATCAGCGCCGTCGGAGGCATCGCACGCTGGCGGGTGAAACGGTCGGGCTCGTAGAAGATCCTGGCCGCCTCCTCGCCGAGCATGCATATGGCCGGGCTGAGCATGAGCCGGGTCTTGAAGAGATCAGACCCGTAACGCTCGCAGCGCGTCGAGATATAGGTGTAGCCCTGCGAAAGCAGCGCCAGGGTGCTGTCCGGGTTCGGGTCGCTGGGTATCTTGGACATCTTGTTGCTCCGGCTTATTCAGGCAGGCCTTGCAGGCTGTTCGGTCCGGCGGGAGCGGTCCTATTCCGAAGGACGGTCCAGAGACCCCTTCGGCTGTCCGTCCTTCGCCTCTTCCCGCTCACGCTGACGCTGCCACGTGTCGAATTTTTCGGGATGCGTGACGATGTCCACGATGGACGGCTTGTCGGTACGGTCGTCGCTTTGATTCGGCATGGCTACACCTCCAGGCGTTCGATGACTCCCATCAACAGTTCAAAGCGGCTTGCCGCCACCGCCCCGAAGTTCCGGAATGGAAAAGACCAGGTGACCGGCGGTACCGGCGTCCCGCTGTTCCAGGGTGAAGTCGCCGGATGCCATCTTCGACAGCACGGGGGTCAGCTCCAGACCGATGCCGTGCCCTTTGACCTGATCGTCCGGCATGCCGATCCCGTCGTCGGCGACCGTCAGGCGCGCCTTGTCCGGCTCGACCCGCTCCAGGGTGACGGTCACCGTCCCCTGGCGCAGGGGGAAGGCGTATTTCAGGCAGTTCGTGACCAGTTCGTTGACGATCAGTCCGACCGCGACGGCCTGGCTGTGATCGACTTCCACGGGCGTAAGGTGCAGGTCCAGCTTGACCGCATCGTCGTGTTCCAGGCCGTGCATGAGGAAGCGCCGCTTGACGAGTTCGTCGAGATAGGCGGAAAGGTTCACGGCATCGGTGACACCCGTCACGTAGAGGCGCCGGTAGACCAGCGAGAGCGCTTCGACCCGGTAGCCGACGCTTTCCAGGCGGCGGCGCGTCTCGCTCCGTTTCGCCCTCCTGGCCTCCATCCTGAGCATCGACGTGATGATCGCCAGGTCGTTCTGGGTGCGGTGCTGCAATTCACGCAGAAGGATCGACCGCTCCTCGGCGCTGGCGACGCGCTCGCGGTGCGCCTTGTGGCGGTCCAGGGCGGCGGCGAGCAGGTTGGCGTAGTTCTGGAGAAAACTGATGTCGGAGTGTGTGAAGTTCCGCTCGGTGAGGCTGTCCACCTCCAGCGTCCCGAACGCCTCGCCGGTCGCGCCGATCACGACATTGGCCGATACGATGACATCGGCACGGCGCACGACCTCGGAAATCTGAAACCTCGTTTCCGTCGGTATGTGCGAGATGACGGGTTCGCCCTCGACCAGGGCATAACCGGC
>NZ_JCACHA010001045.1:0-5870 GCF_059503625.1 Skermanella sp. | reverse complement strand
ACTGAAGGAAGCTACCCATTCCGGCAATACCCGTACTATCTTTGCAGTTATTTCGAGAGTTTTACGGTAGCTCGCAATCCATAGTCTTTATCCGGGAAGTGGCCAAGTCAAAGGATTAGCTTGGACTTCAAATATCGCGCAGAGCCGCTGGACGACGGCTTTCTTCGGGCTGGCTATCTCCCCCTGCTCGAACGCGACGATCTGAAGACCGCTTCCGGCCAGACCCAGCAACTCGCCCGGCTCCAGCAGGAAAGCAGGCGAGGACGGCCGCCCGAAGCGCTCGTTGCCGCGCGCGAAGGTTTCGTAGATCAGCACCCCTCCGGGCTCGAGCAGGCCGGTCAGCAGCGGCAGCAGGGGCCGGTGCAGATAGTTGGTGACGACGACGGCGGCGAACCGCCGGTCAGGCTGCAGAGGCCACGGACTGCCGTCCTCGAGATCGGCCCGCAGCAGATCGACTTCGGGACGGCCGGCCAGATCGGCCACCCCGCCGAGGTCCCGGTCGATCCCGGTCACGGGATGGCCGGCGCCGGCAAAGAGCCGGAGATGCCTGCCGCTGCCGCAGGCGATGTCGAGGACGCCGCCGCCTGGCCTTGCCAGCGGCGCAAAGCGCCGAACCCATGCCGAAGCTTCAGGAGTGTCGTGCATTCCGGTATCCTCGCTTCCGCTTTCATCTTGGTCTAACGAATTCGTGCATATATTACAGTGCATGCTTGCCGGTAAGTCGGTGGTCCTGCGGCGCCATCAGGAGCGGAACGAGAAACGGCCGATGATCCTGTTCGATCTGAAGTGCGGCGAAGGCCATGTGTTCGAGGCCTGGTTCAGGAACAGCGGCGCCTATGATGCGCAGGCCGCCGCGAACGAGATAGCCTGTCCCCTCTGCGGCGACAGCCGGATCGCGAAGGCCCCGATGGCTCCGCGGATCGGAAAGTCGCGGCAGGATGTCGAGAAGACCGAAACCGCCGCCCTTCGCCGGGCGGAGGTGATGCGAGAACTGGTGGAACTGCGCCGCAAGGTGGAAGAGAAGTGCGATTATGTCGGCGACCGCTTCGCCGAGGAAGCACGCCGCATCCACTATGGCGAGATCGAAAAGCGCGACATCTACGGCGAAGCGACCGAGACCGAGACGACGGAGCTCAAGGAAGAGGGGATCGTGGTCGAACGGATCCCCTGGGTTCCGACGACCAACTCCTGAAGCCCTTCGCGGTCGTTTCCGGTACTGCCCTCTGTCCGGTCACGTCCCTGTCCGGTCATGTTTCCGGACGGTCGCGGCGGCGGGACGGCATGAGCTGGGTGGCGCCTGGGTTCATGCGCCAGCTTTGCAGGATGGGCAGTGCCGCTTCCGGCGTGACCCGGTCGTAGAGGGCCAGCACGCGCGACAGCTCGCGCGGATCGACGATCTGTTCCCCCGGCCGGGCGGCCCGGCTGAGCAGGAAGATCGATGCGAAGAACCCCTTGTCGATCTTCAGGGCGCGGCATGCCAGGGTCAGGGCTTCTCCGCCGCTTTCCGCGATCAGCAGATGCATCGTTTCCGGCGCCAGCCCGGCGATCCGGCCGAACAGGGCCTTGAACAGGTCGATCTGCCCCAGCCGCAGCGTCTGGATCAGGATGGGCGGCGTGATGGCTCCCGCTTCCGCCAGGCGCTCGACGGTTTCCAGCTGTTCCCCGGTCAGGCTGGTCCGCCCCCGCGTGCCGTCCACCAGGTCCTGGACCGTCGACTGGAGCGCCGCGTCGAGTTGCTGACGGGGAATGGGATAGCGGTCCAGGATGGCCCGCCGAAGCTCCTGCGAGACGAGCCAGTAGATCCTGGTCGCAAGATCGGAGGTGAGCTCCGGCCGGCCGAGCAGCGGTTCGCGGAGCGGCGGGACGCGGCGCGCGGCGGCCGTCAGCTTGGCCATCGCCTGCGGAGACAAGCTGGCGCCCCGGTTGCCGAGCAGCGTTTCCGCCACCTGGACGCTGCCCATTTCCACCAGGGCGTCGGCTACCGGTGCGCTGACCGCCGGGCGTTTCGCCACGGCGATCTGATGGGCCTCCGCGTGGCGCAGGACGATGTCGATGAGATCGGCATCCTGAAGGACGCCGCTGTGCAGCAGGACCGGTTCGGCGATCTCGATCCTGTCGTTGGCCAGCAGGACGATCAGGTCATGCGGAGCCTGATCGTGGACGGCCAGACGCTGGGCCAGTCCCAGCCGGACGTCCATCTCGGCGTCGCGGATCACCTGCCGCAGGATATCCACGACAAGGTCCATCTCGCGATGCGACAGGTCGTGCCCGGCGAAATAGAAGTCCCCGACCTTGTCGGCCAGAGCGCGACGCCCTGCCTGGGTACGGTCGCGCGCCATTTCGAACAGTTTGGCAAGATGCGCCATCGTACCGCCGCCGGTCTCCATATCGGCTCCCATCTCCACTCCGCTCATGGGCATATCCCGAAGCGATCCTGCCGCAAGCGCGCGGGATCAGGGGATCCGCCATACAGAGCGTCGGATGGAAACTCCCTTAATTCCTGAAACATCGATAACCAGTAGCCCATCGTCACGACCCTTCTGGTCGGGCGGTTTTAAGAATGGAGCCTTGTCTCCACTGACTTCGCAGTCTCCCCAGCATGAAGATTCTTCCTTAGCAAGTTGTTAACTCTTGTCTGCCGCTGCCGGTATGGAAACCGTGAAACATGAGTCAAAACAGTGACATTTTAATTGTTTTAATTCGATATTCGCCGGTTCGGCAGAATATGAGGCTGATGGTCCATCCCTCCGCCCGATCGGAGCGAATACTTTCGTCGCATTGGTGTGGCTATACACTGCCGATACGCGCTATGATTCTTTTGAGTACTTTCGAAAGAGCCCGTCCTTGGGGCCGGACCGGGGTGCTGCGGCACATGGATCGCCCGTGATGCCGCCGATGGGATGCCAGGGAGAGTTCGATGCAGATCCATTCTTCGGGTACGGCTCCGGCTGCGGGGTATTCCGCTGTTCAGTCCGGCGCAAGCCGTCCCGCTGACGGCGCCACCGCCCAGGACGGCCAGCAGGACGGCGGCGTCAAGGCCAATGGCAATGGCGGCGGCAACCAGCCGGTTCAGGACCCCAGCGCCACGCGCGGGCGAATCGTCAACATCACCGCCTGATCCGATCCCGCTGGGCGCGACTGCCGTTCCGCTTGCCGCGCGGCACGGCCTGAGCCACATTACGCCCATGAGTTCCGAATCCACACCAAGCGGACCCGTCGTCCGCATGATCCCCGATGGGGATGACCGCCAGCGTCTGGTATGCACGGACTGCGGCTTCATCAACTATGAAAACCCGAAGATCGTGGTCGGTTCCGTCGCCGCGTGGGAGGATCGCATTCTCCTGTGCCGCCGGGCGATCGAACCGAGCAAGGGCCTGTGGACGCTGCCGGCCGGCTATATGGAACTCAACGAAACGACCGCCGAGGGGGCGAAGCGCGAGGCCTGGGAAGAAGCGCGGGCGAGGATCGAGATCGATTGTCTGCTCGCGGTCTATGAAATCCCCCGCATCAGCCAGGTCCAGCTCATCTACCGCGCGCGCCTGCGCTCTCCCGACGTGGAGCCGGGACCGGAAAGCCTGGAAGTGGGGCTGTTCCGCTGGGACGAGATCCCCTGGGACGCCATCGCCTTCCCCACGGTTCACTGGGCGTTGGACGAATACGACAAGCGCCGCCGCGAGCACGAGTTCAGCCCCGCCACCAATCCGGAGCCGGAACCTCCGCCACCGCTGGGTCTGTAAACGCCCGACGCCGCCGCGCCGGATAGCCGAACGTTCACCATCTGGAAACCATGCTGGATCATAAAGGGTTCGAACACCCCTTCGTTCGGCAGTCCGGGGACGACCTTGTCCATCAAAGAGCAGATTCCAACGGCCGGCGGCGCGCTCGATTATGAAACCTCCAAGCGGATGGCGCAGAGCGAGGATGCAGCCACCCGCGCGCAGGTGGCGAGCCGCGAGGATGTCCGCCCGGAGCTGCTCTACTATCTGGCGATCGACCCGGCGGTCGAAGTCCGCCGCGAAGTGGCGGCCAACCCGGCGGCGCCGTCCCAGGCCAGCGCCGTCCTGGCGCGCGACTCCGACGACAGCGTGCGCAGCCTGCTGGCCGGCAAATTTGCCCGTCTCCTGCCCGACTTGTCGCAGGAAGCCCAGAGCCAGCTCTTTCAACTGACGGTGCGGACACTGGAGCAGCTGGCGAGGGATCAGGCGGTCGGCGTCCGGCAGGCGCTGGCGACCAGCCTCAAGGATGTCGCCTGCGCCCCGCCCGACTTGTGCCTTCACCTTGCCCGCGACATCGAGCAAGAGGTTGCCGAGCCCATCCTGCACTATTGCGCCACGCTGACCGACAAGGACCTGCTCAGCATCATCGCTGACCAGCCGAAGTCATGGGTGCTGAGCGCGATCGCCAAACGGGACGGCGTCTCCGAGCCCGTTTCCGCGGCCCTCTACGATGCCGGCGACATTGCGGCGTCCACCGTGCTGATCGACAATTCCGGTGCTTTGATCCCCGAGCATACCCTGACCGGCATGGTCGACGACTCGGTCGGGTATCCGGCTTGGCAGATGCCGCTGGCGCGCCGCCCGAAACTGCCCGGACGCCTGGCGGTCCGCCTTGCGGAGTTCGTCGACCAGCATGTCCTGACGATCCTGCGCCAGCGCCGCGACCTCGATGCGGAAACGGCGGAGGAGGTGGTCAGCGTCGCTCGGCGCCGGATCGACTATCGCGATCAGCGGACCGAGGGAGAGTCGCCGGAGCAGCGGGCGCGGCGCCTGTTCACCATCGGTCAACTGGACGAAAGCGCCATCAGCGACGCCTTGTCGTGGAACGACCTGGTGTTCGTCAAGCTGGGGCTGGCGCTGCTGGCCGGTATCGTCCCGGCGATCGTCGACGACATCATCGCGGCTCAAAGCCCCAAAGGCGTGACCTCGCTCGCGTGGCGGGCCGGGCTCAGCATGCGGTGCGCCATGCAGCTCCAGTCGCGTGCCGCCAACATACCTCCTCGCATGCTGCTGAACGCCCGCAACGGTTTCGACTATCCGCTGACACCGGTGGAAATGAGTTGGCAGTTGGAATTCTACGGCGCGAAGCTGTAGACATTCCGGATGCACCGGACCCGCCGAGACCCGATCGTCGAAAGATGCCGCCCAGGCCGCCCAGGCCGACCAGGCCACGGGGCATGACATCGGGTGGAATGTCTTTCCAGGTGATGTTGATCGTGCTTCTGGCGGCGTTCCTGCATGCCAGCTGGAATGCCGTGGTCAAGTCCAGCCGGGACAAGTTCCTCGATATCGTGCTCGTCACGGGTGGTTCGGGACTGCTCTCCGCCCTGATCCTGCCGTTCCTCCCCTTGCCCGACCCGTCGAGCTGGCCCTATGCGGCGGCATCGGTGGCGATCCATGTCGGCTACTTCGCCCTGGTCGCGGCCGCGTACCGCGCGGGCGACATGAGCGTGGCCTATCCGGTGATGAGGGGGACGGCGCCTCTCCTGGTGACGATCGCCAGCGGTCCGCTGATCGGCGAGTATCTAGGTCCCGGCGCCTGGGGCGGTGTCCTGCTGATCTCCGCCGGCGTCCTCTGCATGACCCTGGCGGCGTCCAAGGCGCCTGCCGGGACGACGGGAAGCGCCACGGCGCTCGCCCTGGCCAATGCCGTGGTCATCACCGCCTATACCCTGGTCGACGGGACCGGCGTCCGTCTGTCCGGCCATGCCGCCGCCTATACGATGTGGGTTTTCCTGGTCACGGCGCTTCCCCTGACGGCCTGGGCCTTGCTGAGGCGGCGAACCGACTTGATCGCACATTGCCGCTCCCGCTGGCATTTCGGGGCCATCGGGGGCGTTTGCACCCTGGGATCGTATGTGCTGGCCTTATGGG
>NZ_JCACHA010001044.1:0-5874 GCF_059503625.1 Skermanella sp. | reverse complement strand
TCGGTGACAGCGTCCCTTGCATCCAATGGAGAGCAAGACTTCCGCTGGGCCGCCCCGCAGAACCCCAATTCAATACAGTTGCGCTACGGCGTGAGCGTCTTCACCGGGCAACATCTTCGGTACTTGGTATCAGACCCCGACCGCCGCCTTGATCCTGTCCCGCGTCAGCGGCAGGTCGTGCAGGCGGACGCCGGCCGCGTCGGCGATGGCGTTGGCGATGGCGCCCGCCGTCGGTCCCTGCGCGGCCTCTCCGGTGCCGAGATAGGGCTTGCCGGGCCGGTCGATCACATGGACCTCGACGCTGTCGGGGATGTGGTCGAAGCGGAGGAGGGGATAGGCGCTCCAGTCCCGGCTGGTGATCCGGGTGCGGTCGAACGTCACCTGCTCCATCAGAGTCCAGCTCGACGACTGGACGATGCCGCCCTCCGTCTGGTTGCGGATACCGTCCGGGTTGACGGCCTGTCCGCTGTCGATGGCGGCGACCGCCCGGACCAGCCGGGCGGCCCCGGTTTCCCGCTCGACCGCCACTTCCACGGCGACCGCACAATAGGCGGCAAGGTTCTTGTAGCGGGCGAAGCCGAAGCCCTTGCCATGCCCCGCCGGAAGACGGGCGGAGGACCAGCCGAACTTCTCGGCGGCCATCGTGACGACGTCGCGGGCGCGGGAGTCTTCCAGGTGGCGCAGGCGGAAATCGACCGGATCGGTTTCCGATGCGGTGGCCATCTCGTCCATGAAGCTCTCCAGCGCGAAGACGTTCATGAAGGCGCCCAGCCCCCGCAGCGCCGATGTTCTGACCGGCATGTCCGGGATGTAGCGGTGGACGATCCGGACGTTGGGGATGGCATAGAGCGGAATGGCGTTACGGTCGCCGCCGCCCGCCGGCTGCGGGATCGGCTTCGGCGGGTCGGGCTTGAACGGCTCGGCCAGATGCCAGGCCGGCATCAGGGCGCCAGCGCCGCCGGGGCGGGTCGAATGGGGAGCGCTCCAGACCTCATACTGGTAGTCCACGATCCGGCCCTGGGCATCGACGCCGCCGCGCGCCTTCGACACCATGGCGGAGCCGAACGGCTCCCAGCAATGCTCGTCCTCCCGCATCCACTGGACCCGGACCGGGCGGCCGGGGAAAGCGCGGGCGATCAGCGCCGCATCGGCCCCGGCGTCGTCGGCGCCGTTATGGCCGTAGCAGCCCGACCCCTCGGTATGGATGCAGTGGACCTGCGCCTCGTCCATCCGCAGCATCTCGGCGATGGCGGAGCGCAGCGGGAACATGCCCTGGCCGTGGGACCAGACCGTCATCACGCCATCGCGGAACAGCCCGACGGCGCAGGACGGACCGATCGAGCCGTGGATCTGGAAGCCGCGATGGAACTCCGCGTCCAGCCGGTGGACGGTGCCGCCGACGGCAGCCGGGTCGTCGCGCCGGTCCTGGATCACCCGCTCGTCGGACTTCAGCGCCTGGATGTCGCGGAACAGCGTGCCCTGGTCGGGCAGCGTTTCATGCTCGTCCCATTTTACGGCCTGCGCCAGCACCCGCATGGCGTTGATCGCCTGCCATTCCCGCTCCGCCACGACCGCCAGATAGTTGCCGTCGCGGAACGTGCCGACGACGCCCGGCATCCGTTCGGCGACACTGATATCGGCCTCGCGGATGGCGGCGCCGTAGCTGGGCGGGCGGACGACGCGGGCGTGGACCATATCGGGAAGCCGCATGTCGTGGACATAGGCGGCACCGCCGGTAACCTTGGCGGGGATATCGACGCGCGGCAAGTTCTGGCCGATCACGCTGTAGGACGCAGAGTCCTTCAGCACCGTTCCGGCCTGGGCGCGGGCGCCTTCCAGCCCGCCGCCGGCCACCAGCTCGCCGTAGCCAAGGCTCCGTCCGTCCGGAGCGGCGACGGCTCCCTGCGCCAGCTTCAAGGCGTCCGCCGGCATGCCGAGGTTCTTTGCCGCCAGATCGCGGAGGATGGCCGCGACCCGCGCGGAGGCGTGCAGGATGGCCGTGCCGCTTTCCTGCATCGATTGGCTGCCCGCCGTGTAGCTCTCGTTCGGCGTCCGGCCGGTATCGGCGGTCACCAGGGTAATGTCGGCGGGATCGACGGCCAGTTCCTCCGCCGCGACCTGAAGCAGGGCGGTCCGGATGCCCTGCCCCAGTTCCGCCTTGCCGGTAAAGACGGTGATCCCACCGTCGGCGTCGATCCTGATCCAGGATTCCAGCAGCGGATTGCTATTCAGCGCCTTGGGCATGCCCGGCGGCGTGCCGCCGTCGGCCTCCTGCGGGGCCTGGGCCAGCAGGCGTCCGGGGAACAGCGTGAAGCCCACGACGAGCGCGCCGCCGCCGAGAAAGCCCCGGCGCGACAGAACCGGTCCGTTCATCGCCGGTCCTCCCCGTTACCAGTGGTTGCACCGGCATCGGCGGTCTGCATGAACCCCGCCGCGCGGCGGACCGCCTTCATGATCCGCATATGGGTGCCGCAGCGGCACAGGTTCGGCTTCAGGGCGTCCCGGATCTCGGCGTCGGACGGGGCGGGCGTGCGCTCCAGCAGCGCCTGGGCGCTGATCATGAAACCGGGGATGCAGTAGCCGCACTGGGCGGCCTGCTCCTCCATGAAGGCGCGCTGGACCGGTCCGGGATCGTCGATGGTCCCAAGTCCCTCCACCGTGCGGATCGCGCGGCCTTCCAGGACGACGATGGGCGTGACGCAGGACACGACGGGAGCGCCGTCCACCAGCACCATGCAGGAACCGCACTGCCCCAGGCCGCAGCCGAACTTGGCCGCATTCATCTCCAGGTCGTCGCGCAGCACGTAGAGCAGCGGCGTTGCCGGGTCGGCATCGACCTGATGGTCCCGGCCGTTGACGGACAGGGTAATCATCACTCTCCCTTCGCTATTCTGGTGCCGGAACCGCCGGTCGAACCGCCGGTCGAACCGGTTTCGGAGCGGATGCGGGCGACATGCCCCTCGATGTCGGTCCAGGCCGGTTGACCGCTGAACCGGGTGCGCAGATATGCCGTCAGTTCCACGATCTGCTTGTCGGTCAGGATATGGGCAAAGCCCGGCATCAGCGGGGCGGCCGCCGCGTCGGGCGTCATGACGCCGCCCATGATGGCCTGGATCAGGTTGCGCGGGTCCGGCTGCGCGATCGATGTCGCCTTGGCCAGATCGACCGGTGCCGCGAACTGAAGGGGGCCGCCCGGCTCGTGGCAGTTGGCGCAGGCCCCGGCATAGACCGTCGCGGCGCCGTTGCCCGCCGGGACGGCGCCGGCGGGAGGAGCCGCCTGCCGCTCGCCCATGCCGTCGGCGATATAGGTCGCCATCGCCCTGATATCCTCGTCCGGGACGGACGACAGGTTGCGGATCACGGGGGCCATCGGGCCGGCGGCCAGGGCATGGTCCTCGCTGACGCCTTTCCGCAGATAGGCGTAGAGGCTGTCCTGGTCCCATGGGATGGGAGCGGTGGAGGCCTCGTTCAGCGCCGGCGCGTGCCAGCCCTCGGATTCGCCGCCGGCGAACTTGCGGTCGGTTTCGCGGGCGCCCAGCCTGTTGCGCGGCGTGTGGCAGGCGCCGCAATGGGCGACGCCTTCGGCCAGATAGGCGCCCCGGTTCCACTCCGGCGAACGCGCCGGATCGTCCTTGAACGCGCCCTGATCGAGGAACAGCAGCTTCCAGCCCGCCAGCAGCGGGCGGAACTGGAGCGGCCAGGGCAACTCGTTGGCCGGCGCCTCGGCGCGGACCGGTTCGCGCGTCATCAGGTAGGCGTAGAGCGCGCGGTTGTCATCCGCCGAGATGCGGGTGAAATGGTCGTAGGGGAAACCGGGGTAAAGGTGATGTCCCTCGCGGTCCACCCCCTCCCCCATCGCGCGGGCGAAGGCTTCGTCCGACCACCTGCCGATGCCGGTTTCCGGGTCGGGCGTGATGTTGGTACCGTAGATCGTGCCGAACGGCGTCTTCAGGGGATAGCCGCCGGCGAACGGCTTGCCCCCGGCAGCAGTGTGGCACTGCGCGCAATAGCCGAGCGAGGCGAGCTTCGCGCCCTGCGCTATTTTCTCAGGAGGAAACGCGGAGCGCTCGGGCGGCTTTATCGGATCGAGTTCGGACCGCCACGCCAGAGCGATGAACCCGCCGGCGCCGACGGCCGCCAGCAGCAGCAATCCACCCAGGATACGCGTCGTCCGCAAATGATATCTCCCTCCGGTTTTGCGGCGTGACCGGAAGAAGCTGTTTCAATGCTCGAGAGGCCGCCGCGGGGTTTTTGTTTGGAACCGTTCTGTTCCAACAAGTCTCCGCCCGCGACGGTTCCCGTATTTATCCCGCCGGATCAGGCCGCTTGGCGCAAGCCGGCGGCCGGCAGGTCGAACGGCATCGCCGATGCGATCTTCTCGGAGACGGCCTGAGCGGTCGCGGCGGAGAGCGTCCATCCCAGATGGCCATGTCCGGTGTTGTAGAAGACGCCCGCACGGCGGCCGGCACCCACACGCGGCATCATGTCCGGCATCATCGGACGCAGGCCGCTCCACGGCACGACCTTGCCGGTATCGACCATCGGGAAGAGCTGGCGGGTCCAGTCCACCAGCGGCCGGATGCGGTCGGCCCGGATGTCGCGGTTCTCGCCGTTGAACTCCGCCGTGCCGGCGATCCGCAGGCGGTCGCCGCCCAGGCGGCTGGTGACGATCTTGGCCTTGTCGTCCAGCAGGCTGACCCAGGGGGCGGCGTCGCGGCTGGCGTCGTCGTCCAGGTGGACGGTGATCGAGTAGCCCTTGACCGGATAGATGTTGACCCGGTCGCCGACCATGGCGGCGAACTTGCGGCTGGCGACGCCGGCGCAGATCACGATGCCGTCTACGACCAGCTCGTCGTGGGAGGCCGTCGCATCGCCGTTGGTCCAGAGGACCTTGATTTCCCGGCCCAGATGGTCGAGCCGCTCGACCGTGGCATCGTGGACGAAGCGGACGCCGCGCCGGATGCAGGCCTTGGCCAGCCCACGGGTGAACTTGTGGATGTCGCCGGTGGCGTCCGACGGCGTGAAGAATCCGCCGTGGAAGTCGCCGGTCAGGGCCGGCTCGATCGCGCGGATCTCTTCCGCAGTCACGGCATGGCGGTCCAGCCCGCCTTCCGTCAGCATTTCGTTGACTTGCGCTGCGTGGTCGAAGCTCTTGCGGTCACGGTAGAAGTGCAGGATGCCGCGCGTCTCCAGGTCGAAGTCGATGCCTTCGCGCTCCGCCATGTCGAACAGGTGCTTGCGCGCCTCGATGGCGAGACGGGTCGTCGCGATGGTGTTGGAGCGGTATTTGGGGATGTTGCCGACGAACTCGGCCATCCAGGAATACTTGTGCCAGTTGGGCGACGGGTTCATCAGGAGCGGCGCATCGCGCTTCAGCATCCAGGTGATGCCCTTGACGACCGTGGACCAGTGGTTCCAAACCTCGGCGTTGCTGGCGGAAAGCTGGCCCCCATTGGCGAAGGAGGTTTCCATCGCGGCGTAGCGCTGCCGGTCGAACACGGTGACGGCATAGCCTTTTTCGGCCAGCGCGTAGGCTGTGGTGACGCCCGTGATGCCGGCGCCGATAACTGCGATATGGGGGGTGCTGTTACGCATGGGATCTGCTCTCCGGAGCGCGTGAGGATGACAGCGAACGGGCGATTACCCGGTCCGGTTTTCCCCATCTGTCGCTGTACCTGAGAGCTTGCCCCGAGGCTCGTCAGAGCATCGGGCTTCCCCTTCGGTGGGCGTCTTCATGCCTGACGATTGGCATGGCCGCCTCTCTCCAGATCGTCCGGCTGGTGCGGTCCCTGGTGCCTGAGAGTTTCCTGGGGGGTTGCTCCGTCGGCGCCGACGCCGGTTTTGAACCGCGCCGGACTCTCCCGCATAGCCTTG
>NZ_JCACHA010001043.1:0-5879 GCF_059503625.1 Skermanella sp. | reverse complement strand
TGCGGCGGCTGACGTTCTGGATAAGAGCGTGTGCGGACATGGCGTCAGGCTCCGGTGCTGGCTGCTTTGACGGCGGCGTGGATTCTCTGGTAGCAGCCGCACCGGCAGATGTTGCCGGACATCGCTTCCGTGATCTGCCGGTCGTCCGGGTTGCGGGTCGACGCCACGAAGGCCGCCGCCTGCATGATCTGTCCTGATTGACAGAAGCCGCATTGGGGCACGTTGGCGTCGCGCCAGGCCCGCTGGACCGGATGGTTGCCGTCGGGATCGAGGCCTTCGATCGTGGTGACCGGGTCGCCGACGTCGCCGACCGACGTGATGCAGGACCGCACGGCCTGTCCGCCGACATGGACGGTGCAGGCGCCGCAGGCCGCGATGCCGCAGCCGAACTTGGTGCCGGTCAGCCCGATCACGTCGCGGATGACCCAGAGCAGCGGCGTGTCCGGCGGAACATCGACCTGATGCTGTTTCCCGTTCACGGTGAGAGTAACCGCCATGGAGCGTCTCCTTTATTATTCTGGTTGCGCTAAACAGAAGCAATCGGAGCCGGCCTCCGAACTCCAGTGAAGCCGGCGGTTATTTCTTCGCTATCACGTTCGCGAAAACCTCGACCGTCAGGGGAAAGCTCGCGCCCTTGATGTCGACGAGGCGAAACTGTCCTGCCTTGACACGGGGAGTCACCTGCCCGTGGCGAACATCCGCCGCCACCGTCCTGCTGTCGGCCTCGACGGCGAACTGGACGGCGTCCGCCTTGTCGCCCGAGACTTTCCAGACCAGTTCGGCGGTGCGCGGTGGATAGCTGAGTTCGAAGGGCTCGCTGTTGGCGGTTTCGGCGGCGGCGGGTGCTTCGACCGCCACCGTCTGGATCAGGGTTTCCTCGAACTGAGGATTGTTATGGGCCAGCACCGCCTGACCGGACAGGAGGAGCGCCGCTACCGCTCCCAAGGACGCCGTGCGTGTCCGAAATCGTCCCGCCCCGGTCATGACGCCGATGCCCGCGTCACCTCGACGCTCACCGAATCCTCGTAAGTCTTGCCGTCCTGCCCGGCGCCCCTGAAGAGCTTCGTCAGCATCTTCAGGTTGCGTCCCTCGATCGTCTTGCTGCATTGCCGCTTGACGAACATGCCGCCGATCTCGGCCTCACCCGGACTGCGCGGCAGGTCGGCGCAGGTCCAGCCTTCCATCCCGTAGTGCTCCCGGACCCGCAGGGACAGCAGGTAGGCCTTCTTCTTGAGGTAGGGGCTGGCTTCGGCGTCCGTCACGATGCGCAGGGCGTCGATGGTGCCGTCGTCGGTCACCGCCATCGTCAGGACGACGGGATGACCGGCTATCTTGGTGCCCTCCCAGCGGTCGGCGAACTGGGCAAGCTGCTTGTCTTCCTCGAACTCGAACCGCATTTCCCGCAGGCCTGCGGCATTGGCAGGGCATTGCCGGTACTCCGGCCAGCCGGAGATCGCCGGTGCGTCCGGACCGGCGCAGGCGAACCCTTTCAGGCCGGCGGCGGATTTCCCGTCGAGCGGCAGGCCGACCCGGATCTGCCGGACATCGGTCTGCCGCATGTCGGCGGCCTGCGTCGCCGCCGGCAGGGCGGCTGCGACGCAGGCCGCCAGCAGGAACGAACAGCGCATCATGCGGGAGCGCATCACTTGTAGGTCAGGCATTGCTTGGCTCCTTCTCCCCAGAAGGCGACGCAGTCGGCCCGGTCGGGCTTTCCCTTGCCCTTGAGGTTGCCCATGACGTAATCGGCGACGGTTGCAACTTCGTCAGCGGTCAGGAACTCCGCCGCCTGGGGCGCCGCCTCGGCGCTGCCGGCCTTCGCGTCCATGCCGTAGCACTGGACGCTCGACCAGGCGTTCTTGTCGTGGAACGGCATGCGGGTCCCGGGCCTGCCGCACCGGACCACTTCGATGAGCTGGTCGCGGTCCAGGTGGGTGTTGCGCAGCGACAGGGCGGCACCGCCGTATCCGCCGCCGCCGCCGCCATGCCATTTGTGGCACCCGACGCAATTGGCCCTCTCGTAGATCGCCTTGCCGTCCTCCGCTCCCCAGGCCGGGCCGCCGGTCAGAGGCAGCGCCAGGACGGCGGCGGTCAGGGGACCCAGAACCGCGCCCTTGAAGGTTGTCATATGCATCTTGAGTGATTTTCCGCGACGAACCGGAATGCCGGGGCATTCCATAACAGACGGGCGGCGCAGGAACGCCGCCCGGAGGTTTCTACAGGGAGAAGACGTAGAGCATGCTGCTCGGCTGGACCTTCTCCAGACCCTTGGTCCCGTCGACGAACCATTTCGGCCAGGCGCCGCCCAACCCGACGAGGATGGCCACGTACTGCTTGCCGTCCACCGAATAGGTCATCGGGGGGGCATTGACGCCGGACCCCGTGTTGAACGTCCACAGCGGTTCGAGGGTCTTGGCGTCCAGCCCGTAGATTTCGCCGGAGGGATGTCCGGTGAAGACGACGCCGCCGGCCGTGGCGAGCATCCCGCCGAGCAGGGGGTAATGCGTCTTGAACTTGCCGGCGATCTTCCCGGACGTGACGTCGATGGCGGTCACGCTGCCGGTGATCTGGACGTGCTGGCGGGGACCGCCGCCGGTGATCTGGACGTGCTGGCGGGGACCGCCGCCGGTGAACCATTCTCTCGGCTTGTAGCTGTCGCCGGGGGTCATTTCCTCGTTGACCATCTGGTTGCAGCTCTCGATGACCGGTATGTACCAGAGCTTGAGCTGCGGGTTGTAAGCCGTCGGCGGCCAGTTCTTGCCGCCCATATTGCCGGGGCAGGAGGTGCCGACCGGGTTGTCGCGGCTGGGTGCCGTGCCCTCGGCATAGAGCTGGACCTGGGCGTTGGGATCGTAGTTGACCGGCTTGCCGGTTTCCTCGTCCAGGCCCGGCGTCCAGGTCAGCTTGTCGACGAACTGGGTCCCCCAAACGAAATCGCCGTTCTCGCGGTCAAGGGCGTAGCCGAAGCCGTTGCGGTTGGCGTGGAGCGCCAGCTTGCGCGCCTTGCCCCGGACCGTCTCGTCGACCAGCACGTGCTCGGCGACGGCATCGTAGTCGTAGGGGTCGTTGGGGGTGTACTGGTAGTGCCACTTGATCTGGCCGGTGGCGGGGGCCAGCGCCACCGCACTGTTGGTGTAGAGGTTGTCGCCGGGACGGTACTGGTTGTCCCAGTCCGGTCCGGGATTGCCGACGCCCCAGTAGATGACGTCGAGCTGCGGGTCGTACGTGCCGGTTACCCAGGTCGAGCCGCCGCCCGTCTTCCAGGCCTCGTAATCGTCCTTCCAGGTGTCGTGGCCGGGCTCGCCGGGGGCGGGAATGGTGTGGCGGCGCCAGACTTCCTTGCCGTCGCTGAGGTTGGTCGCCGCGATCCAGCCGCGGATGCCGTATTCGGCTCCGCCGACCCCGGTGATGGCCATGTCCTTGACGATCAGCGGCGCACCCGTGATCGTCTCAGCGATGCCGGGATCGGCGACCTTGCGTTCCCAGGCGACCTCGCCGGTTTCCTTGTTCGTGGCGATCAGGCGCCCGTCCAGGGTATGGGAGATCACCTTGTCCTTCCAGAGCGCCACGCCCCGGTTGTTGACGCCGCAGCAGGCGACGGCGCCGGACCACTCCTTGTCGGTCTTGGGGTCCATGCGCCAGATCAACTTGCCGGCTCCCCCATGTACGTCCAGTTTGTAGACGCTGCCCCAGCCGTCGGTGACATACATCATGCCGTCTTCGACGATGGGCGTGCCTTCCAGGCCGCCATGGGGCCAGATGCCGCCTTTCTCGATGCCGCCAAGCGCGAAGGTCCAGGCGACCTTCATGTTCTTGACGTTGCCGAGATTGATCTCGTCCAGCTTCGAGAAGCGCTGGCCGCTGTAGGATTCATGATGGTGGAGCCAGTTCTGCGGCTCCGCGTCCGGCGCCTTCAGCAGACGTTCCTGCGTGACGTCGCCGGCCAAGGCCTGAACGGGAACGAGGCTGGTTCCCAGTGCCCAGGTCACGGCGAGAGTCATCGCTGCCGGCGCCATGCGCCAGGCAGCCCCTTTAAGCCTGTTTATGTTTCCTCCCCAATGGGCTCTGCGGCCCGTTTTTTAAAGACGGTCTTCCCGTGGCGCTGCTTTCGTGCAGCAGCGCCCGGTATCCATTGAAGTTTTTTCAAGAATTCGCCGCACCTTTCCTTCATTGTCCGACATCGGGCATGGCGATACCCTGCCATGCTGGAAGTATTCCGGCATTTTGATGGAAAGGATTACTTTGGCGAACGAAAGGAATCGCTTGGCATCGGGCAGTCGGCCCGAATTGCGTTACGGAGATGGGAAAGGCGGCCCGACGGAGCCGTTCAGACTATGAAGCAATGATAAGGGGGATCCCGATCCACCCGGTCGAACGATATCACATGGTGCCAACGTCCCCTCCAGAGCTAGGAATCTGACCTGGGACAACGACAATCGTTACGGGATGAAGCGAAAAGACGCTGTATCAATCGTTGCGCATTCTCGACGTGCCACATTCCGATTGTTTTCTTAAAACATGGTTTCCGGAATGGTTTCAAGAGGAGATTGTGGTTCCCATCTACAGAATCTTTTATGTTGCAGCGCATCCTCGACCTGCAATCTTGCAAAGTTGAGGTAGATTTGTTGTTCGCTCTACTTCGGTGGATCGAGGAACGGCGAAAGGATGTACTGAAAACCTATCCGTCCGGCTAGATTCAGTGCATGCAGCCGGATGGCGGTCAACAGGCCGAGATTGCCTCGGCCTATGTCGTGCTGGCGTCGCGGTAGTCGAGCTTCGTGACGGGAGAAGCCTCAAGGCATTGCCGGCGGCAATCCGATAACCCGATCACGGCGATGGCCGAGCGTTCCGCCCGGCCATCCATGTCGAGCCATGTCGAGCCGTGCCGAGATCAGCGATGCGCCGGCGCAGCGCCTTGCGATCGCGCGACGGCTGTCGCGGACGCCGGGGGCTTGGCGGACCCTTCATGGATCTCCAGCTTGTTGAACAGGAGCGCCGCCAAAGTGCACACGGCGCCCGACAGCAGGTAGGCGCTGACCCAGCCCAGCCCGAAATTGCTGGAAAGTCCGAGCGCCACGAGCGGCGCGAAACCGGCGCCGGTCAGCCACGACAGGTCCGAACTGAGGGCGGCACCCGTGTAGCGGTACTGGCTGGAGAAGTTGGACGAGACGGCACCGGCCGCCTGACCGAACGACAGGCCCAGCAGACCGAAGCCGAGCACGATGAACGCGGTCTGCCCGAAGGAGTTGCCGCCCAGCAGGAACGGCGTCACGGCGCTGAAAAGGGCGATCAGCCCCGCGGAGATCGCCAGCAAGGGCCGGCGGCCGATCCGGTCGGCAATCAGACCGGACAGGACGATCGCCGCGGCGCCCACCACAGCTCCGGCGCACTGCACCAGCAGGAAGCTGCCGCTCGACCGGTCGGAGAACAGGGTCACCCAGCTCAGCGGGAAGATCGTGACCAGATGGAAAAGCGCGAAGCTGGCGAGCGGCACGAAGGCGCCGATCAGCACGAACTTGCCCTGCGCCGCGAACATGTCGGCAACGCTCGTCGGCTCCAGTTCACGCGTTTCGAGCTGCTTGACGAACTCGTCCGTAACGACGAGCCGAAGCCTGGCGAACAGCGCCACGACGTTGATCGTGAACGCGACGTAGAAGGGGAAACGCCAGCCCCAGCTCAGGAAATCCTCTTCCGACAGGTTGATCACGAAGTACGCGAACAGGCCGTTCGCCAGAAGGAAGCCGAAGGGTGCGCCGAGCTGCGGCATCATCGCATACCAGCCGCGACGGTTGCGCGGAGCGTTCAGCGACAGCAGCGACGCCAGCCCGTCCCAGGCACCGCCAAGCGCCAAGCCCTGGCTTACGCGGCATACGCCCAGCAGG
>NZ_JCACHA010001042.1:0-5893 GCF_059503625.1 Skermanella sp. | reverse complement strand
TCATGCTGCGAAGGCTATGCCGAAGAACAATATGATCCCGGACGGACACTAAGGCCTCTCCGGCGGTAACGGCCCGGCACGGGCTGCGCACCGCGGCAATGGCCGTGCTGGCCGCCTGGGACGACGCGGAGGCTCGAGAGGCGCGCCTTCCCGATGCGGTCGCCGCTCTGCGCGCCGCCCTCGCCGGCAAGCCCAACCGGCCGTCGCGCGATCCGGCTCGGCCCCGCAAGCCGCGCGAAGGCACGAAGCAGCAGCAAGTGCTCGCCATGCTGCGCCGACCCGAGGGCGCCACCGTCGCCCAGATCGCTGATGCGACCGGCTGGCAGGCCCACACAGTCAGGGGCTTCTTTGCTGGATTGAAGCGGCGCCAAGGCATTGCGGTTGAGGCCGCTGAGCGCGTCCGCCAGGTCGGACCCGGTAAGGAAGGCGCCAAGGGCAGCTACACTGTCTACCGCGTCACCAGTTGAGGCGATCGCGGCGAACCGTCATGGAGCGTCAGTGTTGCGTGGATGCTCCAAGAAGAATCGGAGCATCTCGCGCGATGCGTCGGGGCCCCGCGGGTCGGTATAGGATCCGGCGGCGCTGCCGCCAGACCAGGCGTGACCGCCGCCATGGACCAACCATTGCTCGAGCACCGGCTGGCCAGCTGCATCAGCATGGATGGTACGGCTGTAAGCGTGGCCGCCCGGCACCTGCCCGCGCTGCACCTCGGTTCGCAAGCCGCCGGCTGCAGCGGACTGGGCGATGACCTGATCGCCATTGCGTGGGTGCACCGTGCCGTCCTTATCCGCATGGAACACGATGGTCGGGACGATGTGCCGGTTCCCGGTCATGGCCGAGCCGTGGCCAGGTTGATGCAGCGTCGCCGTGCCCTGCCGCATAGCGGCGAATGCAGAGGGCATGTCACGCGCCGCACCGCAGGCCAGACCGGAATGCACCCCGGCCGCCGCGTACAGATCGGGGTAGGTCTGCGCCATGATGGCGGCCGCCGCACCGCCGGCAGACAGCCCGGCGACATAGACCCGCCGCGGGTCGACCGCTTGGTCGCGCATGACCTGGCGGGTAATTCCGGCGATCAACGCAGGTTCGCCCTGGTCGCGCTGCTGATCGCCAGGGCTGAACCAGTTCCAGCATTTCTGGGCGTTGGCCGATTGCGTCTGGCCCGGATAGACAATCAGGCAGCCGTGCTCCTCGGCAAGCGCATTCATCCGCGTGCCGGCGGCGAAGTCGTCGGGCGACTGGGTGCAGCCGTGCAGCATGACGACCAGCGGCATCGCCTCGCTGCGATAGGTGCTGGGAATGTAGAGTTTGTAGCCGCGGCTTCCGGCGTCGCTGCTGAAGGACCCCGCCACGAATTGAGCGCCGTCCGGCAGCGGCTCGGCCGCCCGCGCCATCGAACCCTGCGTCAGCCCGCCGAGGCCCGGCGCCAAGCCACCCTGGTCGAGCTGATCGAGGAAACCACGCAGCGTTTCAGGCATCTGCGGCATCTTGGCTGTGCCCAGCCCACCGGTGGGCCACCGGCCGGCTGGCGTCGTGCGCGGCTCCGGGGCAGGCGCAGGACCTGACGCCTCGCCCGTCTCGGGATCGATGTCGATGATGCGCGTTAGGCGTCCGGTCGCCCGCGCAGCAGTA
The DNA here is from genome assembly GCF_059503625.1 of Skermanella sp. Classification (NCBI taxonomy): domain Bacteria; kingdom Pseudomonadati; phylum Pseudomonadota; class Alphaproteobacteria; order Rhodospirillales; family Azospirillaceae; genus Skermanella; species Skermanella sp. The sequence goes on along the minus strand of NZ_JCACHA010001042.1, from coordinate 4,261 downwards.
TTGTGCGGCGTGGTCGTGCCGGCGTCGACCGGCTCCTCCCCGCGCAACAGGCGCTGCAGCAGCGCGGAGGCTTCGGTCAGTTTACCTTCGCGGGTGAGACGGGTCGCCTCGAGCATGCGGTTCGGGAGGATCGCGTTCATGTTTGGTGCTTTCAATGCGCGGACACAGGTCAGCCTTCCCCGCAAGGGGGCTCGCTCTGCATCCCGTCGTGGAATGTCGATGGTGGAAGCAGTTGGTTGCCATCCCGATTCGGGGCGGCGGTCAGCGGAATGCGGTGCTGCCTGGGCCGATTAGCGGGTCCGGTCGGCAAGCGCGGCCTTCACCGCGGCGCTCGCCTGGAGCGCCCCCAGAACGGAGATCGAGGCGATCGTTGCCTGGGCGAGCTCAGGCGTGACATCGGCGGCGATGCTGGCGAGACCCAGCACTCTAATGTCCAGCCGCTGGCCCGCCGCGCGGGCCGCCTCCAGATCCTCTCGGCTGAAGTGCCGCAGTCCGAGATCCAGGCTCTTCCTGGCTACGGACTGCTTAGTCGCGTCGGCGTGCCGCTCGATCTGGTTGCGGATTGCGGTGCGGATGAAGTCGGTCCGGTTCGAGTAGAAGCTGTCCTGTACCAGCAGATCGATATGGCCGAGGTCGACATAGCCGAGGTTGATGGTGATCTTTTCGGTGTCGCTTCCGACCTTGGGCCGCAATTCGTGTACGTTGCCTGCCATCCCCGGAGCATCCCCACACCATCCAACTGGATGGTAAATGGGTGCCGATTAAGTGCTTTCAATAGGTGCCATCACGCCGGCGGATTTTGCCGCCCGGAGACCACGGAAACGGCTTTGGCGTTAACAGTCAGTCCCAAATTCCGCACCAGCGCTGTCAGGATGCGGATCTACGCCGCCATGGCGCAGGAGGAGCGCGAGCTGATCAGCGAGCGGACCAGGGCCGCGCTGCGGGTCGCCAAGGCCCGTGGGCCGGCGTTGGGCGGGGACAGGGGCTACCGCCACCCGACGGCCTTGACGCCACCGCAGCGGTCCAGGCGCGGCGCCTGACGGCAGAGCTGGCGGCGCATCGGCTGGTGAGCGAGGTGGAGCGGCAGCAGGCCGATGGCGTCACAAGTCACACAGCGCTGGCACGGGCGCTGACCGGGCGCGGCGTGCCGACACCGCGAGGTAACGGCGCCTGGACCCATACCACCGTCACCCGTGTACTGGCCCGAGCTGCGGCCTGACCCACCGCCATCGCTAATGGCGGGACCGCTCGAGGTGCCGCCGTAGCAGAGCCATGTTGCGGAGATTGGCACGAAAGAACACGTCGCCGATCGAGCCTGCTATCGGCACCGCACTGATCAACCCATCCAGGCCGACATTGCCGATCATCCGGAGCAACGTACCCGTGGAGATGCCGAGCCGGCGTGCTTCCCATATCAGATAGGCTGAGATGGCCGTCGAGGCGACCGGCCCGACCGCCGGGAGCAAGCTCAGCAGCGCATCCGCCCCAAAGCGGATCCGGGTACCTGGAATATGCCACTTGGTATCAAACAGGCGCGCGATCATCTCCAGACGGGCATATCTATCCTGCTCACGGCTACCCTTGAGCATCCCGGCATCGCCAGCCGCAGAACTCCTCATCCGGCTCTCCCTGCCGGTAGGTCCGGCGTTCCCGCCCCAAGGAACGTCTCATGCGGCCCATGGTGGCGCCTGCGAGCTTCCGATGCTGCGCTGCCCCAGTCACCGATGCCGGCCGGCAAGGACCTCCTCAGCCCGACGCCGCGCCTCATCCTCAATCAGCGGCCAAGGCCAGGCTAGATGCGCCGCCAGTACGCGCTCCATAAACGCGGCCACGAGAGCTCGCTCCGATGGCATCGTGCGCAGTGCCAAGGGATCGAAGCGGGCGGTTCTTCTGGAGCGAGCTGGGGGCGGATCGTGGGGCATGGCCGAAAGCTAGAACAATTCACGAACATGCTGTCAGCGCCAAGCGTAAAGCGGCAGCGTTCGTCCCCGATATCCACAGGCGCCGCAGGCCGACCGCCTCCGGGTGCGCCGTTCGGCAGCGCCCAAGCGCCTCGCACACGCTGTTAGATTCTAACCCCCAGATCAAGGCAGTTCCGCCGCGATCCCGCCGTGACCTGAGCGCCACCATGGCTTGTCGGACATCCCGATCCGGAGGACACCATGCGTAGCCTTCTCGTCGCAGCCACCCTTGGGCTCGGACTGCTCTCGGCCGGCACCACGATCCAAAGCCGCTGCAGCTACGCCACCCCTTGATCTGCCGCCAACCAGCATCGGAGAGCAGCTCACGCCGGCCCATTACCAGCGTGGCTACGACCAGCGTGGCTATGGGCGGCCGTATCACGCGCCACCGCCGCGCTATTATTGGCACCGTTTTGCGCTGCCCCCACCGTCGCACTACTCCTGGCGCCACCCACGGTCATACCAGTATGGGTGGCGCTGATCTGACCCAACAGTACTCACTCCGGCCTTTGCAAAGTTGACGGTTAGGAGCAGCATCTTCATCACTGGTGAATGGCTGGTGGTAGTTGGCGTGGGCGAACGCCTACGAACGGGCTGCCGGCCGTTCAGAGCAGAGTGTTCAGCGTCCTAACTCGTCCACCGTGTGCCCATCCCCAAGTGGTGAATAGCTTCAAGAGAACTGCGCCAAAGCGCAGAGGCGAGCCCAGTGGGCAACTCGGCTACCGGAGATGGGGCTGGCGTGTCCTTGGCGGGTCCGGCAGCTCGGCGTCGCTTCGCAGTCGTAAGCTGCAGCACACGCGTCGCCTGCCGCCGGGATGGGAGCAGTCCGAACATTGAGCGGTTCCGGCGCGGCTGCCACCGAGAGCATGGCCGCCATCGCTGCATTCGCTTACGTCAATCTCGGCAAACTCACCTGCACGGCGCGGCGCGCCTCCCATTCTCAACGAACTCCCCATTGCTTCACTGTTCCAGTCGTGCATGCTTCCATTCTGCGAACCGTTCCTGCAACCAAAAACACCGAGGGAAACACCGTCATGAAACGTCGTCTCATCCTGGGCGGGGCGCCGGTGGCGCTGGCCGCGCCTGCACTCGCTCAGACTCAGAATCCCGAAATCCGTTGGCGCTTGGCCAGCAGCTTCCCCAAAAACCTCGACATTCTTTTCGGCGGAGCGGAATACCTCGCGCGCCGCGTTGCGCAGATGACGGAGAACCGCTTCCAGATCCGCTGCTTCGCGGCCGGCGAGATCGTGCCCGCCCTGCAGGTGCTGGACGCGCTGCAGAATGGCACCATCGAGTGCGGCCAGACCTCCAGCCTTTACTACATCGGCAAGGATCCGACGCTGGCTGCTTTTGCTGCCATTCCCTGGGGCATGAACATGCGGCAGATGACCGCTTGGATGCGCTATGGCGGCGGCAACGAGATCGCGGCGGAGCTCTACCATGACTACAATGTCGTTGGTATTCCCTTCGGCGAGACCGGCACTCAGATGGGTGGTTGGTTCCGCAAAGAGATCCGAAGCCTGGACGACCTGAAGGGGGTAAAATTTCGCATCTCGGGCCTCGCCGGGCCGGTCTTCGCAAAGCTGGGCGCCGCGCCGACGCAGATCGCAGCCTCCGACATTTATCCCTCGCTCGAACGTGGCACAATCGACGCGGCGGAGTGGATCGGACCCTATGACGACGAGAAGCTCGGCTTCCAGCGTGTGGCCAAGTACTACTACGCGCCGGGTTTCTGGGACGCTTCTTCCCGCGGGGTGTTCATGATGCACAATCGTGCATGGGACGGCCTGCCCGACCAGTACAAGCACATTCTGGAGGTCGCCTGCGGTGAGGCGACGCTGGAGATGATTGCCCGCTACGACGACGCGAACCCGAAGGCGCTGCGCCGGCTGCTCGCGGGCGGGGCACAGCTGAGGGCTTGGCCGCGAGAGGTCCTCCAGGCTGCTTGGCGGGCAACGCACGAGTTGTACGAAGAGACGGCGTCCCAGAACCCGCGCTTCCGCAAGATGTGGACGAGCTACAAGGCTTTCCGGGACGAGCAGTTCCAATGGTTCCGGGTGGCAGAGAACGCCTACGAGAACTTCGCCTTCGCGGCTGCAGCGCAGCGCTGAGGGACGGCGCATGTCGGTCTCGATGCCATGGGCAGGCCGGGCCTGGGGCCTTGTCTGCACAACCGAGAGGCCGGTGCGAGCGCTCCGCCAAGACTGACGTAGCCTGAGCGGAAAGCGTCTATCGGAAGTAGTTTTAAGTGTCCATCCGGGAACAGCTTGAGGCATCTGAATCGGTTGTGACTGGCGGGG